>CAYRER010000001.1:0-9727 GCA_964423385.1 uncultured Candidatus Saccharibacteria bacterium
TACTCGTCCCTGCCGAGCGGGTCGCGGATTGTTCCGGTAAGGTAATCGGCGAGCGCTGTATCGAACGCTCCGCCATCACCGACAAGAACACCATCATCGTATGGGCTCGTTGACGTTGCGCCCGGATACGCACCCTCTGCATCCTTATAGAGCCGGAGGGCAAGCTGGAGGTTCTCAATATCGCTCTTCCGCTGTACGTCACGAGACCGCTCCCTGCTCTCAGAAATATTCATAACCACTACAGAGGAGAGTATCGCGACGATAGCTGCAACAAAGAGCACTTCAACCAGCGTAAAACCGCGCGGTCTTTGAGACACGAAAAAACCCATGCGTCCATTGTAGCACGGGCCTCTACTCGAATTCTTCAATTACTACCAGTTTTTCGCGATGATGCCCGCCTCGGCGGCAACCTGCTCCGCCTCCTGCTTCGAGCGTCCCTTCCCCTCCGAAACCTTTTCCTTTCCGAGGAAGAGGCCGACGGTGAAGACGCGGTCGTGGTCGGGCCCCGACTGTGAGAGCGTCTCGTAGCTCGGCGTGACGCCCGCGTGCTCCTGCGCGAGCTCCTGGAACCGGCTCTTCGCGTCACGCCAGAGCTGTTTCGCGACAATTGTTTCCGTCTTTCCGAAGAGGTTCTTCGCGATGAAATCACCCGCCGCGCCGTACCCCTGGTCGAGGTAGATGGCACCGATGATGGACTCAAACGTATTCGCGAGAATGTACTGGCGCGCGCGTCCGGTGTCGCGCTCCTCACCCTTCGAGAGGAGGAGGAAGTCGTTGATGCCGAGGTTTGTCGCGGCATCGGCGAGCGAGGTCGTGTTCACGAGGGCGGCGCGGATGGCGGTGAGCTCCCCCTCCGGCCGGTCGGGATACTTCTTGAAGAGGAAGTCGGTGACGACAAGCTCGAGAACAGCGTCGCCCAAAAATTCGTAGCGCTCATTGTGCTCCTGCGTCGCCTCGCGGTGTTCGTTGAGGTACGAACGGTGGGTAATCGCGGTGAGGAGATGTCCCGGGTCGGCAAACGCAACACCGATGTGATCGGCAAGTTTCTGGAGGCTCTCCGGTATCTTTTCCGGTTCGGTCATAGGGCTAGACTAGCACAAAAAACAGAAAGTAAAAATGAAAAAAGAAATTGACGTTATTAGGGAAATCGTACAAATTGGGGCAAGAGCGAGGCGTTCCAAGAAGAGACTGAGAGACGTATCGAGCATACGGTGAACAGTCTCTTCTGCAGAACAACGATGCTATCGCCCAATTTTATGATTTCCTTGAAACGAGGATGGTGACGGCTTTCGTGACAATGGGGAGTATATCCTCGTAAAAATTGAGCTCCAAAATATCCGCGACCTTAAACCACTGCGCGTCGTCGAGGCCGCCCTTCTGCTCGAGGGTGAGGTTCACGTATGGGGCCTTGGCGAGGAAGTAGGTCACCTGCTTCCGGACCTTCCCCTTCTCGGGATGCGATGCGACGTACTCGTTCTTGCCGAGCTCTTTCTCTATCTCGATGTCGAGGCCGATTTCTTCCTTTATGGAACGGAGCGCGCCGGCCTGTATCTCCTCACCCGGTTCAATCTTTCCTTTTGAGAGCGTCCAGTGGCCAAAGATATCGTGAACCAAGGCGAGGTACATCGTGTCCTCGTGCATCGCGTAGACGACCGCGCCGGCGAGCCGCTCGATTTCCATCTGGTCGAAGGGAATGTCGCGCCGTTTCTTGTTCTTCGACACCTCGTCCTTGCCTGGTTCACCGATTTCCTTGTACACCGCACCGAGGACGCCGTTCACGAATCTGCTCGAATTCTCGCCGCCGAACTGCTTCGCGAGTTCAATCGCCTCGTTGATGGCAACCTTCGCGGGCACCTCCTTACGGTCAGCAAAGAGGAGTTCATAGAGACCGAGGCGGAGGATGTTGCGGTCGACCGGCGCGATACGGTCAATAGGCCACTCGGGGGCGGCCTTTTCGATGATGAGGTCGAGTTCGGACTGTTTCTGGAGGACGCCGTCGAGGAGCTTCTCCATGAAAGGCATGTCAGATTTGTGCGGGGCGAACTCTTCAACGTTCCGGAGGAGCGCGTCACGGACGGCGCTCTTCTCGATACTATTTAAATCCCACTCAAAGAGTGACTGAAGAACAATGGAACGTGAAAGGTGCCTGTTTGACATGAACGTACGACGGCTACTTCCCTAAGTGTAGCAGATTATCTTCACGCAAACGTCCCCGAATTGGGGACGTTCTGTGGATTCAGTGAGATAACGAGCGTGGAACGAATCAGCTCTCGGAGTTACTTGTTCTCGCTCTTTTTCTCCTCCGCGGAGACCTCCGGCGTCGGTGCTCCCGCGCCGAGCTCGCTTTTGATGCGCTCCTCCTTCGCCTTGATGCGCGCATCGCGCTTTGCTTTCTCGGCTACGAGGTCAATAACCTGCTTGCCGTTGTAGAAACCGCAGTTCTGGCACATGTGGTGCGGGCGGTGCGGCTCTCCGCAGTGTGAGCACTTCGAAAGGTTTGCGGCCTTCAAGGCGTGGTGTGAGCGGCGGTTGCCCGTGTGGGCCCGCGTATGTCGCATGCGTATAACCATAGTGGCTGGAACTATACCAAATAGTGCTAAAAAAGCAAACAAAATGAAAGGCCGCCAGCGGAGTGCGCTAGACGGCCGTTGTGGGGTGACCCCGTGGGGTCGCTAGGAAGTCGGTGAGGGCACCTTGCCCTTCCGACCCTCGATGGCCCTGATCTTGTCCGAGCATTCCGGTCCGGAAACGGGCGAATGCCACTCGTTCCCGTCCTTGACTGCCCGGCACTTGACCACGACCTTCGGGTTTGCCGGGGTGGAGTTGGCCAGGAGTGCAACGTTTCTTCTCCATCCGCAACCCCTGCAGCCGCAGAGCGCCTCCTCGAGCCTTTCGGGGCTCAGATTGGCCGGCTTTACCTTTCGTGCCTGCATGTACTTCCCCCTTCGCTTGGTTTGGACTATCCGCCGGGGCCTTACCGATGCTCGGGCGGTTCTCTTTTTGCATCCAATAAAACCGGATGACCTCAGTAGAATACCACACAAATACGTTACTGTCCAATGAAAAAGACCGCGGGTGGTGCCCGTGGTCTTTCGTGCGGCGAACCGGTAGGTTCAGCCGGTGGGTTTCTTGACGTACTTCGTGGGGTATCCGCCGTCCCGGACTTCCGTGGTTGGCCCTTCGAGGGACCGCTTCCTTCGGGGGTCCGAGAGGTGCGACGTGTCGCACGGGTCCAGCTTGTGGACCGGGACGAAACCCACGTCAGGCAGTTCGCCCGGCACGTCACTCCCCTGCTTCTTATCATTCATCTCGCTCTCTCCTTTTGCGTACTTTTGCCGTCCCCGTTCCACCCGGTACGGGGTACTACAAAATGCTATACCCGCTTCCCCGTTCGGGCAAGTGACTTTGTGCAAAACGTCTTCCGGTGAACCGGCGAGAGCCCGTACTTCTTGATTGCCTTCCGGTGCGCGAGCGTACCGTACCCCCTGTGAACTTCAAACCCGTATCCGGGATACTTCTTTGCGAGGTGCTCCATATGCCGGTCGCGGGTCACCTTCGCGAGAATCGAGGCCAGGCCGATGACCTTCTCCTTCGCATCGCCCCCGACAATTGTCTTTTGGTTCCTGAACTCGACGGGTGCGCGGAGGAGGCCGTCGAGACGCACCTCGACTGTCGCGGGGTTGAGGTCGAGCTTCCAGAGGCACCGTGCGATTCCTCGAGCGACCGCGGCGGTGATGCCGGCTCGGTCAATAACAGACGCCGAGACGAGTGCGACGGCGTAGTTGAGTCCCCCATCCCGTTTGAGGGCGCGGGCGCGATGGAAAATCGCCGAGCGATTGCGGGGTAGCACCTGCTTCGAGTCTCCCACCCCGGGAATGAGCTTCCAGTTGAATCCTCGGGGTACTACCGCTACACCAACGGCGACCGGGCCGGCGAGAGGACCTCTGCCTGCTTCATCGACACCCACAATCCACTCAGTCTTCATGTATCTCAAAGAGAAAGACGTACGGCCTCATACCAAGTGCACGCGCAACCATAAGGCGAGTATTCCCAGAAACAAGATGATACTCTCCGCCACGCTTCATAATAATAGGAGCATCAACTGAGTCGCCTCGCACGAGAATATTTTTCAGTGATTCCCAGTCACGCTTTTCTTCTTGCGTATCTGAATATTGCCGTACCGTATTCCAGTCAGACTCACCAATACCAAAAGAGTCCGTATTGCCAAGCTGGGACCATACGTCTTCAGAAAGTTCTACCGGTCGTCCCGCTGTTTCTGCCTGTCGCATGAGTTCAGTATAGTCGAGACCATACGTCTTCCCCACACGCTCAAACTCACCCCGCTCAGCCGTAATATTTGGAATCCTGAATTGCTCACTCCTGGATTCAAAAGATTCAATCATGTACCACAAGTATACCAGGGTTGGATTTTGAGGTCTTTTTTCTCTATTTTCTATATTTATATTCAATATTTTGTTTCTCATATACAATAGTGGGACTATGGGAGAGAATGCCACTCCAAAAGCTGATTTCGTGCACCTTCACGTGCACAGTCACTACTCGCTCCTCAATGCGCTCCCGACGCCGAAAGAACTCGCCCAGAGGGCGCGAGAAGAGGGTATGCACGCGCTTGCCTTAACCGACAACGGAGCCCTCTACGGCGCAGTAAACTTTTATAAAGCATGCACGAAGGAGAAGGTGAAGCCCATCATCGGCATCGACGCGTACCTCGCGCCCCGGACGCGCTTCGACAAGGATGCCGGCATCGACAAACCGCGCGGGCGCCTCGTTCTTCTCGCGAAGGATAACGCGGGGTACACGAACCTCATCAAGATGGTGACCGAGTCGTACGTAAACGGCTTCTACTATCGCCCCCGCATCGACCACGCGCTCATCGAGGAGTTCCGCGAGGGTCTCCTCTGCATCATCCCATCCTTCAGCGGCGAGCCCGTGCTTGCGCTCAAGGACGGAAATCCCGAGGCGGCGGGCGCCTCGCTCGACTGGTACCGGAGCGTCTTCGGCGATGACTGCTACCTCGAAATCACCCACCACCCCGAAATCGAGGGGCACGAGGCGCTCCAGGGCGACATTAGGGCGCTCGGTGCTCGCTCGGGAACGCCGCTCGTCGCCGCCCACGACGTCTACTACCTGAACCAGAAGGACCACCTCGCGCGCGAGACGATGATTAAGATTCAGTCGGGAGGCATTGTCGAGACGGAGGATGCTGAGGGACTCCTCGCGCCGAATTTCTCGTTCATTGGGGAAGCACGGGCGAAGGAGCTCTTCGCGGGAGAACCGGAGGCGCTCGCGAACTCCGTGAAAATTGCCGACCTGTGCACCGTAGAAATGAACCCGGGCTCCCAGTGGTACTTCCCCGACTACAAAATCGAAAGCGGCAAGACACCCGATGAAGAGCTCATCGCGGAAGCACACGAAGGAGTCACCTGGCGCGGACTCTCGCTCACGGACCCGGCGGTAAAGGAGCGCCTCGACTACGAGCTCTCGGTCATCAAGATGAAGGGGTACGCGAAGTACTTCCTCGTCGTCGGCGACCTCCTCCGCGAAGCGCGCGAACGGAAGATTCTCACGACCATCCGCGGGTCTGTCGCAGGGTCCCTCACGACGTACGTCCTCGGCATCACGAACGTGAATCCCCTTGAGTACAAGCTCCCCTTCGAGCGCTTCCTCAACCCGGAACGTCCGTCCGCCCCCGACATCGACATGGACTACGCCGACAATCGGCGTGACGAGATGATTGACTACGCGCGCGCGAAGTACGGTGCAGAGAACGTCGCGCAGATTGGCACCTTCGGGACCATGATGGCGCGCGCTGCCGTCCGCGACGTCGCGCGCGCGCTCGGCCACCCGTACGGCGTCGGTGACAGAATTGCGAAGCTCATCCCCATGGGAAGCCAGGGGTTCCCGATGACGATTGAAAAGGCGATCAGCATCGAACCAGACCTCAAGGAACTCTACACGAAGGATGAAGACACAAAGACTATCATCGACCTCGCCCGCCAGATTGAGGGACGCGCGCGGCACGTCGGCGTCCACGCCGCAGGCGTCGTCATCGCGCCCAGCCCCCTCACCGAATTCGTACCGGTTCAGCCCGACCCGAAAACCGGCAAACTCATCACCCAGTACGACATGCACTCGGTCGGCGAAGACGGCGTCGGCCTCCTCAAGTTCGACTTTCTCGGCATCAAGAATCTCTCCATCCTCGCGGAGGCCGTCCGCCGCGTCCGCGTCATCCACGGCATCAGCATCGACATCGAGAACATTCCGCTCGACGACACGAAGACGTTCGAGATGCTCGCGCGCGGCGAGACGATGGGACTCTTCCAATTAAACGGCTCCGGCATGACGGCGTTTTTGAAGCTCCTCCGGCCGACCGACATCCACGACATCAACGCCATGGTGGCGCTCTACCGTCCGGGCCCGATGGAGTCGATTCCGCAGTACATTGAGCGCAAGCACAACCCCTCGCTCGTGACGTACCTCGACCCGCGCCTCGAGAGCATTCTCGACCGCTCGTACGGCGTCATCACGTACCAGGACGACGTCATGATGATTGCGCGCGAACTCGCCGGGTACAGCTGGCTCGAGGCCGACAAGCTCCGGAAGGCGATGGGAAAGAAGATTCCCGAGGTCATGGAGGCCGAGCGTGAGAAGCTCACCACCGGATTCCGCGAGTACGGGAAACTCTCCTCCGCCCTCGCCGAGAAGCTCTGGAAGCTCATCGAGCCGTTCGCTGCGTACGGGTTCAACAAGGCGCACGCGGCGAGCTACGGCCGGGTCGCCTACCAGACCGCGTACATGAAAGCAAACTATCCCGTCGAGTACATGTCGGCGGTCCTCACCGCGGACGCCGGCGACACCGACAAGATTTCTGAAATCATCCACGAGTGCACGCGCATGGGCATCGAAGTGCTCCCGCCGGACGTGAACGAGAGCTTCGCGCCGTTTTCGGTGGTGCCCGCGCGCGCTGATACAGCTGCAAAAATCCGCTTCGGTCTCACGACCATCAAGAACTTCGGCGAAGGCATCGCGGAGTCCATCATTGAGGAGCGGAAAGCCAACGGACCGTACGCATCGCTCGAAGACTTTCTCACCCGGGTGACCTCAAAGAACCTCAACAAGAAGTCGCTCGAAGCCCTCATCATGTCCGGCTCCTTCGATCGCTTCCTTGAGCGCGGTGTGATGCTCAAAAACATCGATACACTCCTCTCGTACCACAAAGAACAGAGCCACGGCCGTGAGTCAGCGCAGGAGTCGCTCTTCGGCGGAGCCGGGAGCGCCGTCCACACGCTCTCCCTCGAACCAGCACCGCCCGCGACGAAAGAGGAGAAGCTCCTCGGAGAGAAGGAGCTCCTCGGCGTGTACGTCTCCGGACACCCCCTCGATGACTACCGCGACGAACTTACGAAGCGTCCGAAGATACCTCAGGTGAAGCGTGATACGAGAAACGGCATCCCCGTCGTCACCGCCGGCATGGTCGAGAGCATCCGCGAGCTCCTCACGAAGAAGGGCGACCGCATGGCATTTGTCCTCCTCGGCGACGGTACCGAGACCATCGAGCTCGTCGCCTTCCCGGAGATATACCGAGCCCACCACAACCTCTTTATGCCCGGCTCGTGCATTGCGGTGAAGGGCCGGCTCTCGATGCGAAACGAAGAACCGACAATTGCCGTCGAGCAGGCGAAGCACCTCGTGAAGTCTGCCTCGGTATCCGATTGACAACGCCGGGGAGGGCGCTAGGATAGAGGGACCAGAGATTGTGGCGGTTACCACCCGCCAGCCCATGGGCGTCCTCCGACCTAATCTGGAAAAGAGTGCCGGCAGTATACTCGCCGGAAGCTCGGTGGAACCGCGAGTAAGATCGTCCGAGCAAAGACATGACTTTGTCGTATCTTTGCTCGGACGCATTTTTATTTACCCCTCGCTCTCTGACTATTCACTATCCAACTACTTAACTTTTAACTACTTAACTAAACCTCCCATGTCATTACTAGAAGAGAAGCGTCACACCTTAGCACACCTCCTCGCCCTCGCCGTCCGGCGTGCCTACCCTCACGCGAAGCCGACCATCGGCCCCGCAATCGACACCGGCTTCTACTACGATTTCGATTTCTCGGGCGGAGACGCACCTAAGGATGCGGACTTGAAACGGCTCGAGAAATACATGCGCGAGGCGCTCCCCTCGTGGAAAGCATTTTCGCACCGGGTCGTCTCTGCCGATGAAGCGCGTTCGGTCTTTGCTGGAAACCCGTACAAGCTCGAGCTCATTGCCGAGCTTGAGAAAGGAGGTGAGACCATCACGCTCTACACCGTCGGCGAAGGACACTTTGAGTTCACTGACCTCTGTCGGGGCGGACACAGCGAGTCACCCGCCGGAGACATTGACCCCGAGAGCTTCGCGCTCGACAAGGTCGCCGGTGCATACTGGCGCGGGAGCGAGGAGAACCCGATGCTCACCCGCATCTATGGCCTTGCATTTACGACAAAAGACGAACTTGCACAATATCGCGCCGGTTTAGAAGAAGCAAAAAAGCGCGACCACAAGAAGCTTGGAAAGGAGCTCGACCTCTTCACCTTCTCTGAGCTCGTCGGTCCGGGACTCCCGCTCTGGTCGCCGCGGGGCACCCTCATGCGGAATCTTCTCGACGAGTTTGTGTGGGGTCTCCGCCGCCAGGCCGGCTACGACCGCGTCGAGATACCGCACATCACGAAGAAAGAGCTCTACGAGACATCCGGTCACTGGGACAAGTTCAAGGACGAACTCTTCCGCATCACAACCCGTGAGGGCCACGAGTTTGCAATGAAGCCGATGAATTGTCCGCACCACACGCAGATTTATGCACGCAAGCTCTGGAGCTACCGCGAACTTCCCCAACGCTACGCGAACACGACCACCTGCTATCGCGACGAGCAGTCCGGTGAGCTCTCGGGGCTCTCCCGCGTTCGCGCGTTCGCGCAGGACGATGCACACGTCTTCTGCCGGATGGCGCAGGTGCGGGAGGAGTTCCTCAAAATCTGGGACATCGTCCACACATTCTACGGCACATTCGGCTTCACGCTCCGCATCCGCATCTCAAAGCACGATCCCGAGAACCCCGATGCGTACTTGGGCGACAAAGAGCGGTGGGCACACGCGGAGAGCATCCTCGAAGATATTGCAGAGGAGAAGCATGCCGACTCTTTTGTTGGCATCGGCGAGGCAGCGTTCTACGGACCGAAGCTCGACTTCATGGCGAAGGATGCGCTCGGCCGCGAGTGGCAGGTTGCAACCATCCAGCTCGACATGAATATGCCGGAGCGCTTCGACCTCACGTGCGTGAATGAGAAGGGCGAGAAGGAGCGTATCGTCATGATTCACGCCGCCATCATGGGCTCCATCGAGCGCTTCATGAGCATTCTCATCGAGCACACCGGCGGCAACTTCCCCCTCTGGCTCTCACCCGAGCAGATTCGCATCATTCCGGTCGCCGAGGCGCACGCGGAGTACGCCCGGCAGGTCGCCGAGGAACTCCAGGCAATCGGCATCCGCGCCGTCCTCGACGATTCGAGCGAGTCCCTCGGAAAGCGCATCCGAAACGCGAAGACCGACCGCCTTCCCTACTTCGCCGTCGTCGGCGAAAAGGAGGTTGGGGCGAAGACCGTCACCCTGGAGTCGCGGAAGGGTGAATCCTCCGAGATGGAGCTCTCGAAGCTCGGCAACCACCTCCTC
>CAYRER010000001.1:9827-18915 GCA_964423385.1 uncultured Candidatus Saccharibacteria bacterium
GCGGAAGGGTGAATCCTCCGAGATGGAGCTCTCGAAGCTCGGCAACCACCTCCTCACGGAAATTGAAACCAGGAAGATATAGCTGACGGAACACTGTGCGTAATATATACGATATATCGTATATATTGGTATATAAACCAAAAAGTTGGACATCCGATGTCCAACTTTTATGCTCGGTCTTACTTACCAAAAACTCCCCCGCACCTCTGGTGCGGGGGAGTTTTGTGGGGTATGAACAGTCCCTCACCTCGTTTCAGCTGGTTCTTACGCTAGAAGCGAAAGAACCCGTTCCTTATTAATCACAATCCATTCGTTCTCCTTCGGGAACCGCGCCTTCGCGAGCGCAATAACCCGGTCGAGGAGCGCGTTCTTGTCTTCGAGCGTCGTTCCCTGTCCGTCAATGAAGCGGAGGGCATCCGAGGAGATGAGCGCATACTGCGTGTGTGCGCGCTCTTCGAGGACGTAAATTGCGTTCTCAACCGGCACCGCTTCCTCCTCCTTTACCACCGCATCTTCAGTAATCGAGGTCGGGAGAAGGTTGTAGTGTGATTCCGGAATGTCATCGACGTCCTCCTCGTTCACCGCTTCCTTGAGGACCGTCTTCATCGTCCGGCGTCGCATGACGAGTGCATAGGCAACCACGAGACCCCAGAGGGCGATTGCTCCGTAGAAGAACCACGTGAGAACCGGCCCCGCCTCGAAACCGGTGTACGGCGTCGCGGTGAGGAGGATGCCGCTCGTAAGCGGAGCGTCGAGGAGAACACTCACGGTACACTCCCGCTCGCGCGAACCGCGGATTGCGGTGAGCGTGTACGTCGTCGAGCGCGTCGGCGAAACCTCAACAGTTCCCTCATCCTCGTCAATCGTGCTGTCGCGACGGCTGTCGACAATGGTGCGGCCGGTGCTGTCGCGGAGAATGATGTCATTCGTGCGGACGTTGTCCCACGTGAGGGTGACCCGCTCGCCGGCGCGGATGGTGCGCTTCGATGCGGTGAGTTCACAGCGCGGAGAACTTGAACCGCCGCCGCCTCCGCCGCCTCCGCCGCCTCCGGTGATGTCAACCGCGGCGTTACAGGTTGCCGTCTGTCCTGCCGCGTTCGTGACCGTCATCGTGTACGTCGTGTCGGCAGAAACCGTGACGCCAACTGAACCGCCCGCGGCCGGAGTAACTGCGCCGACACCCTGGTCAATCGTTGCCGATGTCGGCGTGCCGGTCGTCGTCCACGTGAGGGTCGAAGGGCCTGCATCTGAACGTGAGGCCGGGTTTGCCGAGAGTGTACAGGAGAGACCGCTCGGAGTTCCGATGGTCACCGCGTGGGTACAGGTTGCCGTCTGGCCTCCTGCATCCGTCACCGTGAGTGTGTACGTGGTGTTGGTCGTCGGCGAGACAGTCCGGTTGCCGGAAGTCGTCGTTGCGCCTGCATCAGCAAAGCTTGCCGAGACTGCATTTACCGATGTCCACGAGAATGCCGATGAGCCACCGGGCGCAATGGTTGCGGTTGCTGGCGTGATGGTGCAGGACGGCGCAGAAGGACCGGAGGTTACCGTCACCGTTGCCTGACAGGTGACCGAGCCGATGTTATTCGTTGCGGTGAGTGTGTACGTCGTCGTCACCGCAGGCGAAATCGATGCAGAGCCGTCTGCCGGGATAGTAGCAAGTCCGATGCCGGGGGTGATGGTTACGAGGGTCGCGTTCGTCGTTGCCCACGTGAGCGTGGAGCTCTGGCCGGAGGCAATGGTTGTCGGGTTTGCGGTGAACGCATCACAGGTTGGAAGACCCGGCGTCGAAACCACCGTGACAATCACCTGACACGTGACGCTCTGACCCGCCGCATTTGTCGCGGTGAGCACGTACGTTGTCGTCACGGTCGGTGAGACAGGCGTTGAGCCATCGACAGGAACTATGCCGACCCCGCTGATTGAAGCATTTGTCGCATTCGTCGTTCCCCACGTGAGCGTAGAGCTCTGACCCGGGTTAATGGTTGTCGGGTTTGCGGTGAAGGCATCACAGGTCGGCGCGCCGGGGACTGACTGAATGACCACCGTCACCTGGCAGTTTGCCTGCCCGACCGCGTTTGTCGCGGTGAGCGTAAACGTCGTGTTCGAGTTTACCGTCACGTTCACCGAGCCATCGACAGGGACTCCGCCGACATTCGTAATTGAGACTGAGTTCGCATTCGTCGTCTGCCACGCGAGCGTGACCGTACCGGGAGCCGGGAGCGTGACGCTTCCCTGACCATTGACCGTGAAGGCATCACAGGTCGGCGCGCCGGAAACAGGAGGAAGGACCGTTACGGTCACCTGGCACGTCGCGGTGCCGCCGGGACCGGTCGCGGTAAGGACGAACGTCGTCGTCTGTGTGACGAGAACTGCTCGCGTACCACCGGTCACCGTACCGATGTTGCTGATTGAAACTGAAGTGATGGTGCCCGAGAGCGCCCATGAGAGCGTCACGTTGCCGCCGCCTGCCGGGAGCGAGTTCGGGGTCGCAGTAAATGAGTCACAGCGCGGGAGCTCTGCCGGGGGCGGAGTCACAATGACCGTCACCTGACACGTTGCCGTGCCGCCGGGACCGGTCACGGTGAGGACGAACGTCGTATCCGACGTCACCAAGACGGTGTGTGAACCGCCGGTCACCGTACCGATGTTGCTGATTGAAACCGAGGTGATGGTGCCCGAGACCGCCCACGAGAGGGTCACGTTGCCACCCGGGTGCGGAAGCACGCTCGGAGTTGCAGAAAACGCATCGCAGGTCGGGGCGGGTGTTCCATCGCCGTCGCCATCGCCGTCGCCGTCACCGTCACCGCCGTCTCCCCCACCATCTCCGTCACCTCCACCACTGTCGCCACCGCCGTCGCCGTCACCGGTGCCACCGCCGTCGCCACCGCCGTCACCGTCACCATCACCGTCACCATCGCCATCACCATCACCATCACCGTCGCCGTCGCCGTCACCATCACCGTCGCCGTCGCCGTCGCCATCGCCATACGCAATCGGAAGAACAAAACCACCGTCCTGCACAGAAATGTGAAGGCCGAAGTTCGGCACGACGAGTGTCGTGACCGTATACGCGACTGCGAGCACGGCAAAAACCACGAAGAGCTTCGTGAGTGTGCCCGCATACGGCTTGAGTCCTGTAATGAGATTCTTCATACGTGTGTGGTGATGTGTGTAAGTGATGATAATTTCTTTGCGATGGTTTCTTGCAAAGAATGTTCTATTGGTGAGCGTTCACCAAGAGTGCATTCCTGACAAAAAAGAAGATCCGGACGACTGTACGATGTTTTGTACAGTCGCCCTGATCAGGAGAGCCTCACGCCTCGCCTACTTCTCGATGGCGTGGAAGTTCGTCCGGGCTCCGCAGGTGCCGCGGACGAATTCGTACCCCTTGCCGCGCAGGTCTCCCTTGAGGGGAGACCAGAGCTTCCCGTGGTCCGGGAAGGTGACCTTCACGACATCGTCGTCGTGGAGATCCTTCGGCATCAGGATGTCCCTGCTGCTTCCGACAACCGCCCCCTCGAAGAGGACGGTTTCGGCGCCCGCCCGCACGTGGGTCACGATGACCCGGTGCGGTGCGATGCTCCGCTCGAGTTCCCCTCGCTCGTTCATGGCACGGAAGGTCTTTCCGTACTTGCGCGAGACGCGGTCGGGCTCGAACCAGCTTGCCGGAACGGGCTTCGTCGCCTCGCGGGTCGCCGAGACACCCGCCACCTGGAGAGCTTTCGCTTCCCAGATGTTGAGGCGGAGTCGGAGCGGGTCCGTGCATCCTGCCACCACCTTCTCGGGCGGGGGCGGGAGTACGGGAGCCGGCGTTGCAACCGGACCCTTCGTCAGCCCGAGGGGGCTGTTCCCGCAGTCGCCTGCGAGAATGAAGTTCCCGGTGTTCGGGTCGAACCACCCGCGTTCGCCCTGGTGGGCTTCGCGGGTGAACCCCTTCTCGACGTCGAGTACGAACTGCTCCGTACCCGCCGCGTCACGCGTGTACTTCACGCGCGACATCGTGAGCATGCCCGAGGGCATGTCGCGTTCGATGAGGGACTCGAGGTACAGAGGCAATGCCTGCACCCCGTCGACCGCGCCACCCGCCTTCTGCACCGCCGTGAGGAACCCCACGGGGGTGGTGTTGGCACCGCGGACGCGGACGTTGCCGTTCGCGTCCTTCGTGAGGGACTCGCGGATGCGCTCCGCGAGAACCTTGGGCGAGGAGACCTCGCCCTTGCGTGCCATCGGCAGGTACGCCGTGGCTTCCGTCGCCGCGAACGCGGTGACGGAAACGATGATGCTGAAGAGTGCCACGAGGGCACGGAGATACTTGGCCATGATGGCCCTCCTTTCTTGTTAAAAAACTGGATGCCCGCACTGAAAGCGCGGACTCTTTGCTCCTCCTGCGACGAATCGCGGGCAGCTCATTACACGGAAAGCGTGCTTTCTGTGAAAAAAGCTGACCACAAGCCACAACTCCAAGGAGAACGAGGACAAGAACAGTGCCTCAAATATTGAAAATATTGTATAGCACAGGCACTATTTTGTCAATAGCTCTACCCTACCCTGGCGTACCTAAAGAACGGCTTAAAATAAAGGAAAGGGGGTGAAGCCGAAGCTTCCACCCCCTGTCGAATTCTGCACCGAGTGCTACTTGGTGCAGACCGCCACGATTTCCGGCATGATGCTGCCGTTGTCGAGACGGTGAGCGTAGCTTGCCTGGAAGTGGCTCTTCGCCTCGTTCCAGGAGTAGCCGACGCCCTTCCAGCCCTTGGGCGTCACGGTGACGAGGGGAAAACCCTTCGCACTCTGCCACTTTGCCTCCCCGAGCACGATGTCGATGGCACCGTCACCGAGGTCCAGGCCGTGGAACTCGACGTAATCGGCACCGATCTTCGATGCTCGCACGGTCGTGCTCGGCTTGCGTGGGTCACGCGGGACAATCCCGTACACGCGGTCCGACGGGAGGGCGACACCTTCGATGCGCACGTCGGCCGTGAGACCGGGAGCGAATACGATGCCGGTGACGTTCGCCTTTGCCGCCTGCGAGCCGTCCCACTGCCACGAGACCAGGTTGGTCCTGTGGCTGCGGGCGTCACGCATCGCCTTCACCGCACCGCTCTCGCAGAGCGCGCGGATTTCAACTACCTTAGGCGGACCGCCGGCGAAGGCCGGGATGGCAACCATCATTGCCAGGGTGGCGATGATGTACTGCAGGAATTTCTTGGCCATGGTGGCCTCCTCTAGGGTTGGTTGTGGAGAACTTCGAGAACTTAAATCACGGTAAATGATTACACGATATTGAATACTTGTCAACCCTGTAGTGAATTCTGGCGACGAGCTCCTCCCCCGCTTTTTTCACCCCACAACTATCGCAGTTAACTGCGATAGTTGTGGGGTACCCTGGAGCAACACAGTACTCTATCCATATCGCGATTAATCGCGATATGGATAGGATGTTTTATTTATTTAAGGGCGGAGATGATTGCGTGGAGGGCGTCGGCAGTATGAGCCGTTGTGTCGACGCGGACGCGCGTGTCGCAGACGCCGGTCTGAATCCCTCCATCGAGCTTCCCTGCCGACTCGGGGTCATCGAAGATACGGTACCACGCGGGAGAGAATTGGAGCCGTTCGAGGTTATGAAACGCGAGTGCAAGTGCTTCGCGGTACCGCGACGCACGCTCCGCGTCACCTGTCTTTTTCGCGACCGCGTACGCCGTCGCGAGTCCCTCGGTGTACACCGCGTCGGATGATGCGTGTGGCGTGCCGTACTCGGGTGTCGCCGGGTTGTAGAAACGGCCGACAAACTCCGACCGGTCGAGGAGCTCGAGGAGCTTGTCGGTCATCATGAAGATTGCCTCGGCGTAACGTGTGTCTCCCGTCCGCTTAAAGAGAAGCGCGAGGGAGAGTGTGTGCCACGGGACGTACGCCGGGTAGTAGTTTTCGTCTATGCGGAGAACGTACTCGCCGAGATAGAACTCCTGTGCACGCACTGCGATGTTCTCCGCGAGCGTGTCACCGGTCTTCTCCGCGTACTCGAGGAGCGCGAGAATCGCCTCTCCGGAATAGAACGTGAGGAGGTAGTCGGCATTGTACGCATACCCCGGTTCCTTAAACCACGGCATGAATGAGCCGTCTTCGTTCTGGAGTGCCATCATCCCAAGGACGAGCTTCCGTGCCTCATCTCGGTACTCATCAAAGTGAGGGCTCGCGACGAGTGTGCGGAGGAGCATCGCGTTTCCGCCGAGCTTCGACTTCCCGTCTACATACACGTACCCGACCCCGCCCTCTTCGCGGTACCAATCGCGCATGATGGCAGAGAGGTTTGCCTCGTGGAGCGCGCGGAGCGACTCGTCACTCTCGGCTTCGAGCGCGAGGACACGCGCGCCGAGGAGCTGGCGGATGTCGTTCTGACCCGAGGAGCGCGTTCCGTCGGGCGAGAGGCCATACGTGAAAAGACCCGTCTCCGGCTCGAACGTACGCGCGAGCGATAAAACGGTGTGCGTGCGGACTTCCTCAGCGCGCGCACGGAGCGTCGAGTCGTCAGTATGATACTCCCCGGGAGGGTTCGCGCCGGTACGCGCGACGCAGAGTGTCCCAGACACCGAGAGGAGCCAGAGCGAAACCGCGCCGGCGAGAACCAGGAGTATGGAGACAGCGAGTACTACCTTCTTCTTCGTGGACATACGGTAATGCTAGCACGGAAAAAGCGGCTTCCGCCGCTTTTTCCGTGCGCTGAGTATTATGAATTGAGCGGCTTCTCGGAGACGAGCGTCGCCTCGACGATGAAGCGGTCGTCCTTGGTGCCGAAGGAGTTGCACGTCGCGAGAATGAGTTTCTTCGCGCCCTGCTCGATTGGAACCTCCGCCGCGGAGGCCTTCGCCTCGTACACGCGGTCGACGGCGTACACGTATTCCCGATTGGACGAGCGGAGCCGGATGGTGTCGCCCCATGCGAGCTTCTGGATACCGTTGAACGCCTGAAAGTTCTTGTTGTTCACCTTCGGGAGGTAGCTCGAGTGCCCGAGGATGAAGATGGTGCCGACGTCGGTGAAGCTTCCGGAGCCGGGGTGGCGGACGACGCCTCGAAGGAGTGCATCGTCGAGCGTTTGAACGTCGTCTGATTCGGGGTTAAGGACACGCACCTCGCGCTCGAGTGTATCGAAGATGATGGCGGTCGGGAGCGGATCGATTGAGACGACAGCCGGCTCAAGCGTCTTCGGCTCCTCTTTCACCGGTTCAGGTTCGGGTGTCGCCACAATCTCTTCAGCAGTCTCTGTTTCCGCGCTCGGCTTCTCCGGGAGAAAGTCGATGAGGAGGAAGAAACCATAGGTAATCGCGACGATGCCGACGAACACGAAAAAGAACACGACGCGCTGTTCGAGTTTTGAGCGGAAGAGCCCCTCAATGCCGTGTGTGTGCTCGTTCATAGGTGTGAAAATAATACCTTAATTATCAATTTTGTCAACTACCCATTCGCACGGTTCGGCGTAGGATGCTCTCGATAGTACTCCCCCACCCGGATGTGGTGCTATTGACACGCACATATTTTAGTGGTAAGATGCCGAAACTATGAATGAAACACTCACTTTTCGAGTCCTCGCAATCAAGTCCCTCGCGGTCATCGGTTTTCTCGTGACCCTGGGGCTCATCGTGTGGGTCGGTGTCGAGGGTGCGCGCCGCGCACCGGCGGCATTCTCTTCCCTCGCCTCCCTCGCGGAGAGTCTCGAGCGGTCCCGTCCGGTGACAGAGCTCTCACTCGCAACCGAAAAGTCGGTGGTAAACTCCGGCGAGTCGTTCCAGATCTCCTGGACTGACATGAAGCGTGACGGCGAGTATGCGGTGCAGTACACGTGTACCGACGGTGTTACCCTCACTGTCCGCGGTGCCGACGGTGCCCTCGTTCCGATGCAGTGCACCGACACGCTCACCCTCCCGAAGGAGGTACAGGGACTCTTCCTCACCATCGAGTCTTCTTCGATGCGTCTCACCGATGTCCCTCTTTCGGTCACCTGGAAGGGTGCTGACGGCGTGGAGAAAGTGAGCGAGACTCGCGTCACCGTCGCAAACGCAACGATTCCCGTCGGCGAAACGAAGCCCGACACTGAAGCACCGGTGGTTGCCGAGACTCCCGAGAAGCCCGAGGCGCCTGCGCCGAAGCCGGTGGTGACGAGCGCATACCCGCAGTCAAACCCGAACGGGTACACCGACCTCGCGGTCACGACCTTGGGGAGCGGTATGCTCGTAAACGGCGTCTTCACCTTTACGGCGAAGTACGACCGGGACGTGAAGAACGCCATCAAGTTTGACGTAAAGAACATCGGCACGAAGGTGTCCGGACCATGGAGCTTCAAGACGGTCCTCCCGTCGGGCCAGGTATACGAGTCTGCGGTGCAGATGCCCTTGGGACCACAGGAACACATCGAGTTCACCATGGGATTTGATCTCAACACCGACGACGACCTCGTGAAGGTTGAAAACACTGTCATTACGAAGGGCGATGCGAATCCGAAAAACGACAGCACCGTCTGGCACGTCGTCGTCCAGGACTAACTGAATCAGAAACCCGAAAGACAGAGGCCCTAAAAAGAAACCCGCGACTCTCAGAGAGTCGCGGGTTTCTTTTTTCTGCACCCCCTTTATACGATACGCTCCATATGGAGCGTATCGTATAAACTGATTCTGCGTGTTATTTCAGAGGTACTGCGCGGAGTGGGACGCGGCTTCTCGAGTTCCCCCATCTCGACGTTTAATTTCCGAAGACTATATGTTTATCTAGCGAGCATTTTTTGAATGAAGTACGAGGAAAACAGAAAATCCGGAGCACGACGTATATGAACATACGGCACGCTCCGGATTTTCGCTTTCTGTCTTTAGCGCGGGATTTGGTGTGTTATTTCAGAGATAATGCGAGGAGCACGAAGTAACTTTTTTGTAAGCCGTATATGAATACGGTGAACAAAAAATTACGAGTGGCGACAAAGCAGGATCCTGAAATTACACATCCAAATTCGCCATGTGGGCGTTCGACTGTATAAACGACTTCCTACTCGACACATCCGTCCCCATGAGAATGTCGAAAATCTTGTCAGCGGCCTGTGCGTCGA
>CAYRER010000001.1:19015-21935 GCA_964423385.1 uncultured Candidatus Saccharibacteria bacterium
GACACATCCGTCCCCATGAGAATGTCGAAAATCTTGTCAGCGGCCTGTGCGTCGAGGATGGACACCTGCTTCAGGACCCGATTCTCTGGATTCATCGTCGTCTCCCAGAGCTCTTCTGCGTTCATTTCGCCCAAGCCCTTGTACCGCTGAATGCGCACCTTCTTCCCCTTCCCTGCGGCCTCCTCCTTCTCCTCACCCTCCTCAGCGGCTGCTTCCGGCTCCGCCTCTTCGGTTGTATCTTCGACGACGGCATCTTTGCCGAGGAGCGTCATCTTCTCCTCGTCGGTGTACGCGTACTGGACCTCCTTACCCTTCTGAATTTTGTAGAGCGGCGGCTGTGCGATGTAGAGGTACCCGCCGTCGATGATGGGCTTGAAGTAGCGGTAAAAGAGCGTGAGGAGGAGCGTGCGGATGTGCGCGCCGTCGACGTCTGCATCGGTTGCAATGATGATTTTGTGGTAGCGGAGCTTCGTGATGTCGAAGACGTCACCGATGGCGGTGCCGAGTGCCACGACGAGGTTCTTCACCTGCTCACTCCCGAGCATGCGGTCGAGGCGCGCTCGCTCGACGTTGAGGATTTTTCCGCGGAGCGGGAGAATCGCCTGCGTCCGGCGGTCACGTCCCATCTTTGCGGAGCCGCCCGCGGAGTCTCCCTCCACAATGAAGAGCTCAGACTCCTCGGCAGAACGGCTCTGGCAGTCGGCGAGCTTACCCGGGAGGGTCATACCCTCGAGTGCTCCCTTTCTGAGTACCGAGTCCTTCGCCGCCTTCGCCGCCTTCCGGGCCTTCACCGCGATGATGACCTTATTGATGATTTGTTTCGCGTCCTCCGGGTTCTCCTCGAGGAACGTCGCAAAGGTATCGCCGAAGACCGCCTCGACAGCCCCGCGCGCCTCGACCGAGCCGAGCTTCGCCTTCGTCTGTCCCTCAAACTGAATCTCGGGCATCTTTACCGAAACGACTGCGGTGATGCCCTCGAGAACGTCGTCGCCCGTGAACCCTGCGTCCTTCTCCTTTACCGAGAAGAAGTTGTTCTTTTTCGCGTAGTTGTTGAGTGTTCGCGTGAGCGCCGTCTTGAAGCCGGTCACGTGCGTGCCGTGCTCCGGGTTGTGAATGTTGTTTGCAAATGCGGTGATGCGCGGGCTAATGTCGTCGACGTACTGGAGTGCGACCTCAACGGAGAGTACCTTGCTGTCGACGTTCTGCTTCTCGGCGTAGAAGATGGTGTCGTGGACCGGCTTCTGGTACTGGTTGTTGAACGCGACCAAGGAGCGGAGCCCTCCCTCGAAGAAGAAGTGCATGTGCGGAACCTCGAGGTGCTCGTCGTGGAGGAAGTGCTTGCCCGCGAACGCCTCGAGAAACTTCGCGACGTCCTTCGCGGTCATCTCCTTCGCCTGGCCCAGGCCACCTTCTCTGCTCCCCGCATTCACCTTGTCTTCGTCGCTCGGACGTGCGTCGATGACCGTGATGCGGAGGTTCTTCACGAGGTACGCCTGCTGGCGGAGGTGTGCGACGATGCGCTTCCAGTCGTAGGCGATTTCTTCAAAGATAGTCGGGTCGGCCTGGAACGTGATGACGGTACCGGTGAGCTTCGAGGCGCCGACCTTCTTTACCTTTGCCTTCGGCTTCCCTGTCTGGTACTCCTGGACGTAATACCCGCCGTCGCGGTGCACCTCGGCAATCATGTGGGTCGAGAGCGCGTTTACCACTGATGCACCGACGCCGTGGAGTCCGCCGGAGACCTTGTACCCGTCTCCGCCGAACTTGCCTCCCGCGTGGAGCGTTGTGAGAATCGTCTCGAGCGCGGAGACCTTCGTCTGCTTGTGGGTATCAACCGGAATGCCGCGGCCGTTGTCGGCGACGCGGATGTAGTTGCCGGGGAGGAGCGCCACCTCGATGCGGTTCGCAAACCCTCCCATCGCCTCGTCGCGCGAGTTATCGAAAATCTCCCAGATGAGGTGGTGGAGTCCGTCGGGGCCGGTTGTGCCGATGTACATACCCGGTCGCTTGCGCACCGGTTCGAGTCCCTCCAAAACCTGGATGGAGTCAGCACTGTATGAGCTCTTTTTCGCCTCTTTTGCCATGTGTATATACAAAAATGAGCCTATCGCTCAATAGCCAAAGTATAGCAGATTTCTGCCGTTTTGTCCCGCTTTTTCACGGTGAGAATATGGGGGTTAGCGGACCTCGAAACCACGCCGTTTTGCCTCGCTGGAGAGGAGTTCCATGATGACATTGACCTCCGCGTCGGTGAGTGTCCGCTCAAAAGACTGGAAGACGAGCCGGAACGCATATGAGGTGCGTCCGTCTTTCTTGAACTCGTCGAAGAGTGAGAGCCGGACGAGGAGCTCCCCTGCCCCGATCTGGAGCATCGTCTCAATGTCGTGAGCGGAGACACCCTCGGGCACCCAGAGCGCGATGTCGCGGGAGATGAACGGGTACGGTGAGTATGGAACAAACACGGTGTCGGACCCCGAGGCAAACGGCTCGTACGCGGCTGGCGCGGGGAGCTTCGCGAATGTCTCCGTGAGGTTACACTCGAAGACGCCGCGGTCGGTACTTCCCTGAAGCGGTACCCCGAGAACCTCCTCGAGCTTCTCAACGGCCTCGGCGAGGCGCACATCGTCTCCCGGAACGTACCCCTGCTGCTTCGTGCGAACGCCCACGGCGAGCGCCACATGCTCAGCAACATCTCCCTCTGCCTTTCTGAAGACGGTGCCGATTTCAAAAACCTCGACCCGGGTAACGCCGAGAAGGTCTGCATTCGGCATGTTGCGGTCGAGCGTCTCGCGAATGTTCTCTCGAAGCGTGCTCCGGAGACACCCCTTGTCGCTCGCGAGAGCGTTTAGGAGCGCAATCACATCTTTCTTCCTGAACGATGAGGTAATGACCTCGGAGAACCCGAGCGCGGTGAGTGCAT
>CAYRER010000001.1:22035-25946 GCA_964423385.1 uncultured Candidatus Saccharibacteria bacterium
CGACTTCCTGGTTCTTCTCGGGACCCGGGTACACATCCGTGTATCCCTCGCAGGTTCCTCCGGCAATCTTCAGTATCAAATTGACGCACTCGGTGAGGGCGTAGGGGACGAGCTCGGGTGAGAGGTTATTCTCGAAACGCTTCGATGCGTCGGTCTGGAGCCGCACCGCCTGCGCACCCTTCCGCGTCACCTGCGGGTTGAAGTTTGCCGCCTCGAGGATGACCGTCGTCGTGCCGGTGCCGATTTCTGCAGACTGTCCCCCCTTCACGCCGGCAAGGCCGACCGGAGCATCCGTCGTCGCATTCGTAATGACCTGCACGAGCGGAGTGAGAGAGATGGTTTCTCCGCCCAAGGTGGCAACCTCCTCTCCCTCCCTCGCCATACGGACGCCGAAGTGCCACACGCCGTCCTCCGCCGAGAACTTCCCCGCGTCATACGCGTGGAGCGGCTGACCCAGGGAGAGCATGACGTAGTTTGTTGCGTCGACGACGTTGTTGATGGAGCGCTGGCCGAGCGCCTCGAGTCGGCTCTTGAGCCACTCGGGTGATGCTTTGACGGTAACGCCAGTTATGAGTGCTCCCGCAAAGCGCCGGCAATTTGCAGGATTCTCGATATCAATTGCAATCTTGTCCGTTGCCGGAGTGAGCGACACTTCTCCGGCGAGCGGGTCCTCGGCGAGCGGCGTTCCGGTCAGGGCCGCAAGCTCGCGCGCAATGCCTCGGTGCGAGAGGCAGTCCGCTCCCCGGTCGGGGAGCACCTTCACATCGATGACCTCCTTCCCCGCAACGGTCTCCCTGCCGTCAATTTCAAACGCGTGGAAGGTGAAGAGCTCTTCGAACTTCTCCGAATCGGGCATCGTTGCCTCTCCTACATATTCTGCTATCCACTCATATACAACTTTCATACTAGAACTGATTGATGAAACGGAGGTCGCCGTTGTAGAGCGAGCGAACGTCGTCGAACTCGTACTTCATGAAGCCGAGCCGGTCAATGCCGATGCCGAACGCAAAGCCCGAGTAGATCGTGGGGTCAATGCCCGACCACCGGAGCACGTTGGGGTGCACCATGCCGGCACCCATAACCTCAATCCATCTCCCTTTGAGTTTTGAGTTCCCCGAGTTCACACGCATATCAACCTCGACACCCGGTTCGACGAACGGAAAGAATGAGGGGCGGAAACGCACTTCGACGTCACCCTTGAAGAATCTTGAAAAGAAGTGCTCGATGGTGCCCTTCAGGTGCCCTAGGTGCACGCCCCGGTCGACGTAGAGACCTTCGAGCTGGTAGAACTGCGCTTCGTGGGTTGCGTCGGTCGCCTCATTGCGAAATACCTTTCCCGGCACGATGACGCGAATGGGCGGAGTGTGGGTTTCCATGTAGCGGGCCTGCACCGGAGACGTGTGCGTGCGGAGCACCGTCGGTTCTTTCACGTCTCCCGCCCTGAACCAGAACGTGTCCTGCATATCGCGCGACGGGTGATCCTTGGGGACGTTGAGCCGGTCGAAGTTGTACCGCTCCCGCTCAGCTTCAGGACCTTCCGCGAACACGAAGCCGAGCTCCGCGAAGATGCTGTTGATCTCGGCAATCATGCTGCTCATCGGGTGACGGTGTCCTCTGGTTTCCATACGCTATTCTGCGGTGAGTAGAATCTGGTATATGAGCTCTCCATCGTACACAAAGATGTTCCCGTTCTCAATGTGCATCCTGAGATCTTTGCCGAGGAAAAGCGGCTGAACATTCTGCCACGAGCGGTCGTCAACCTCGACGACGTAGATGCCGTCCTGAAGCACCATGACGACAAAATCGGTGCTCCCGGGAAGGAAAT
This sequence comes from uncultured Candidatus Saccharibacteria bacterium, assembly GCA_964423385.1. Taxonomy (GTDB): domain Bacteria; phylum Patescibacteriota; class Minisyncoccia; order Phycocordibacterales; family UBA918; genus Damh-18. The sequence continues at coordinate 23,861 of CAYRER010000001.1, forward strand.
CAAAGTCGCGTACCTCCTGCCACTTCCGGTCAATCTTGATGGTCGGGTCGCACGCCGTGTCCGGGGGAATCGTCTGAACCGGGTGCATGAATCCGACCGGAACCTCTTCCTCTTCTTCCTCTTCATCCCCGACGTCGGGGACGGGGAGCGTCGTCGTGCCGGTGTAGCGCGGGAAGTCCGGCGCACAGTAGTAGTACGGCATCTCCTCGAACCGGCCGACCCAGGAAGCGAAGACATCTCCGTCGCGCTCGAAGAGCCGGACACCAGAGAGGGTGACGGTCGTCGTCGCACCGCTCTCGGTCGTCGTTGCGTCGACAAAGAGATCGCGTATCTGACGCGCCGGCGTCCCCCGGCCCGCAGTGGTTGTGGGTGTCGTTGTGCCGAAGTTGAGCATGAGCGCCTGGTACTCGATGTTCTTCGCGAGCGTCGAAGTTGCCTTCGATGTCGTTGCGACAACGGGGTTGAGTACGACGATGTCTGGAAGCTCCCGGCGGACAACGGCCGAGCCGGTTGCTGTCTGCCACTCGGAGATGATGCGCACCTCGGGAACGAGGGGAAGGTTGAATGCCTCGGCTTCCGTCACGCGATGCTTCGAGACAGGGAGCTCCTTTACCCACGTGTGGTACCCTTCCCGCTGAACGTGCACGCGGTGTGTTCCGACGTCGAGCGACTGGGCGTAGAACGCACGACGAAATGCCCGCGTCTCGCGGACGAGCTCGTCGTCGACATAAATCTCCGCCCCCGTCCGGTCGACAGCGATGTAGATGCCACCGGTCGAGACGAGGTTTGTCGGCTTCCGGAAGTCAAACCGGTACCCGGTCGCGTAGAGGTAGAGGAACGGGAGCGCAATGAGAAATACAGCCACGAGGAATACGAAAAATTTCCGGCGGTCCCGGTACGGCAGCGGCTGTACGTAATTAGTGCCTCTCACGGTATGGTAAGCGTATCACGACGTGCTAAAAATTTCCCCCTACGATCTGCCGTTTCGGAGCTTCGGAGTCACCCAGAACCCCATGTACCTGCCGAGCATGAGGCGGGTCTGGGCGTCGAGACCCGGAATGGCGCTGAAGACAATCATCGTGATGGGAACGAGAATCCACTGGAGCGCCATAACGACGTAGAGGAACCGGCTCTTCTCGCCGGGACGTTCGGGAATGAGGGTAAGCGAAATCATCGATGAGATGACGAGGCCGAACATCGCGAGAATGAGGAGGTCGCGGACGACAATCGGGAGGTTGTACGAGAGCACGGTCTCGTGGAAGACGCGCCCGCCGAAGAAAATGGGGGCCCACCCGAGAATGATGAGCATAATGGGGTTCGTCACCATCGACCAGTATCCCTCTGCCTGCTGGAGCGCGATGACAATACGCTTCCGGAGCGGTATTGCTGTGTTTTTCGTGAAGTGGTAGAGGATGTACACGAGGTTCTCGACGCCGTACGTCCACCGGCGGTGTTGCTTGTAGATGTTCTTCACTGTCCCCCAGAACGAGGGCGCGGTGTTGGCATCCATCGAGACCGGGTACGAGAGCGGGATGACGTCGTACTCACCGTTATTCGCGAGGAGGAGGTTCCAGTAGATGCGAGAATCCTCGGAAACCATGTTCGTCTGCCAGTAGCCGATTTCGTAGAGGGCCTGGAACGACACCGAGTGCGAGGAGAACGTCGCCATGCGCTCCGGACGCTCCTGCTGGACCATTTCCCAGAACGTCGACGACATTGCGACGACGCGCGCCAAGGCCGACGCTTCCCACATGTTGTTGTTGAAGACCGGTACCGGCTGGAACGAGCTCTTGAGGGGCCTCCGCGCCGTCATGAAGTGCCACACGAGGCAGTTGAAGTAGTCGGGGTAGACGATCGTGTCGATGTCGAAGATGGAGACGAGCGTGTGGTTGTAGCGGATGCCGTGCGGGTCTAAGACCTTCCGGCGGACATCCTCAGCCGCCCACGTTGCGTTGGAGCCCTTCCCCGCGAGCTCTCCCTCGATGTCTGCCGGGTGGACCGAGATGTGGAAGCTCCCGAACACGGACCCCCACTTCTCCCTCATCCGCTCGGCGAGGAGCTGGGCACCTTCCCCCGCACGTGCCTC
>CAYRER010000001.1:26046-44166 GCA_964423385.1 uncultured Candidatus Saccharibacteria bacterium
GCGGCGAAGAACGGCGTGTAGATGGACGCGAGAACCATGAGGATGAGCGAAGCCCAGGATGCCGCGCCGGGGAGAATCTCGAGGAGGCGGTAGAACCGCCGGTCTCGGCCGGAGAGCTCGGATGCACGACCGACCTTGAAGTCGGGCCTGGTTGCGTAGGGTAAGAGGTGCGGGCGTTTCGCCATGATGCACGAGAGTATAGCCCTATTCTCTGAATATGGAAAGCACAAAAAACGAGGCCTCGAGGCCTCGTTTTTCGTGCTTTTTGCCTGCAGGTTCATCCTTTCTTATACTTGTCCTTCCTCCAAACCCTTCCCCTTCCCTTATTTCGGTTCTTGTAATTGTGTGTGAGTGAATGACAGTTTGGGCAGAGCAACCGTAGATTCTCCTCTATGTTGTTTTCGGAATCGCCATCAACGTGATCAACTTCAAGCCGGACATACTCCACTTATTGGATGTCTCTTCTGCCAGCCGCATACGGAACACTTCTCTCCGAATTTCTCAGTGAGGTACCTCCTTAAGTATCGGGAGATGTTTCTGGTAAGAAGGCCTCTGTTTCATCGACAAGTCCGTTCTTCCATCGCTCGATATAGGAGGAATATTGGTAGTCAGCTTGGCATTTGTTTGAACAGTACCTTGACTGAAAGCCGACAAGTGGCACCGCACAAGCAAGGCACACTTTCATATCTTTATTGTACCACCAGAGAGGACCAGTGTGTTCGGTAGACTCACTATGGGAGGTGTAGTAGAATGTCCCGACTTAGGCCACCTTAGCTCAGTCGGTAGAGCAACGCTTTTGTAAAGCGAAGGTCGTCAGTTCGAATCTGACAGGTGGCTCTCGATATTAAAATCATCACCCCTCAAGCATCCGCTCCCGGTGCTGACGTTTTTCCTCTTCAGAGAGCGCGACGGTTGCCTTATGGTACGCGACCTCCTCGAGCTTCGAGCGGACCTCTCGCTCTTCGTCGCTGGTCCGGGCGAGCGTCCGGTTTGTCCGTATGGCGTTTCGGAGCGTCTCCTCAAACCTCCGGGTGAACGCGAGGATACCCCGGAGCGCCTGATGGTAGAGGTACCTGCCAAACTGACGAATGAGGTCCCGACCGATGAAGCGGAGCACCCGGCGGATAGCGCGGGATGTCTCCACAACAGCAACATCCGCGTACGCGCGGGCACGGCCGAGGAACCGTTTCCCCGTCCGCTCCTCGTACGAGAAGAGGAACACGAGCACGACAGCGAGCAGTACACTCGCGAGAAATCCTATGAGTACAGAATCCATCCCCCTATTTTACCGAGAGCCGCGTGATGTCGCTAATGACAACGTTTTCACCGAACTTCTGGACCGCATTCGTGATGAGGTCGCCCACGGTCTTTTCGGAATCTTTGATGAACGGCTGCTCCATGAGCACGCGATCGGCAAAGTACGCGTCGAGCTTGCCTGCAAGAATCTTCTCCTGAATGTCTGCCGGTTTGCCCTTCACCTCTTCCATGAACACCTCACGCGCCTTGGTCATCGCCTCTTCGGTTACCTCTTCGCGGCGGATGTAGAGCGGCGCCTGTGCTGCGACATGCATCGCAATCTCACGGGCGAGCGTAGCAAACTCCGCGTTCTTTGATACGAAATCGGTCTCGCACGAGAGGTGTACGAGCGCCGCGACCTCTCCGGTCGAGTGAACATAGGCACCGATAGTGCCGGCGCCGAGTGCGCGGTCTGACTTCTTCAGCGCAATCTCTCCGCTCTTCTTCTGGAGGATAATCTTCGCCTTGTCCATGTCTCCCCCCGCCTCTTCGAGCGCCTTCTTGCACTGCATGACGGAAATGCCGGTAAGGTCCCGTAATTCTTTGAGTTGCTCGCTCGTGATGTTCATAGACAAAAGAACGTCTTTGTTAACAGGGGTAAATAAAATTAAAAACCTTTGCCGGAGACTGCCCGCTTATGCGCGCTTCCGGACCTCTTCTTTCTTCGCAGGAACGTACTCTCCCTTCCCCTCCGTGTACGCCGTCGCGAGTTCACCGAGGATGAGCGCGACACTCGCCTGGAGAGCGTCGTTTGCAACAACCGGGTACGTGACGGTGCGAAGATTGGTGTCCGAACTCACGATGCCGATAACCGGAATGCCGAGCTCGTTGGCCTCCTTGACTGCAATAGCGTCGTGGCGCGCGTCGACAACGACGAGTGCCGCGGGGAGCCGGTCCATCTTCTCGATGCCGGAGAAATTGTGCGTGAGCTTGTCGAGTTCGCGGCCGATGATGACGCGCTCCTTCTTCGTGTACTTGCGCTCAAGCTCACCGGACTCACCCTGTGCGCGGAGGTCGATGAGGCGCTGGACACGCTTCTTGATTTCAGGAAAGTTGGTGAGCATGCCGCCGACCCAGCCGTTGACCACGTAGGGCATCTCAGCCGCTTCTGCCTGCGCCTTCACGATGCCGGCAATTTCCTCCTTCGAGCCGACGAAGAGCACTGCCCGTCCCGACGTCCCAATCTCACGGAGCACCCCCTTCGCCTTCTCGAGGAGCTCGGTCGTCTTTTCGAGGTCGATGATGTCGGTTCCCTGCTTGTTGCCGAATATGAACGGAAGCACCGTCGGGTGGCGGCGCGACTTAGAAAAACCAAAGTGCGCACCCGCGCTGAAAAGGCGCTCAATGAGCGACTGCGTGCCTGCTGTGTTCTGTGTTTCTGTTGACATTGTATAAAAAACGCCTCTAGAAGGCCCCGTGATGGTATCACACCCTCCCTCATTCCGCAACACCGACCCCCCGCTCTCCCGACTCGACGGCCCTGATTGTCGCCACGATATCGGAGAGGTCCCCCGCGAGAATCTGGTCGATTGCATGCCAGGACTCCTTGATGCGGTGGTCGGTAATGCGATTCTGGGGAATGTTGTACGTACGGATTTTCTCTGAGCGGTCGCCGGTGCCAATCTGGCTCCGCCGCTCTGCGGTGTGCTTCCGCATCTCCTCTTCTTCGTGGAGCATTTCGAGCTTCGCAATGAGCATCGCCATGGCCTTTTCGCGGTTCTTGAGCTGGGAACGCTCCGACTGACAGCGGACATCGACACCGGTCGGCTTGTGGATGAGCCGGACCGCAGTCTCGACCTTGTTCACGTTCTGGCCTCCGGCGCCGCCGGAACGGGAGAACTCCATCTCGATGTCGCCCGGGTTCACCTCAATGGTCGGCTTCCGGCGCATGGGGAGGACAACCACCGACGCGGTCGAGGTGTGAATGCGGCCGGATTTTTCGGTCACCGGGATGCGCTGGACGCGGTGGACGCCGGTTTCGTACCGGAGGTCATCGTAGACATCGGCACCGAGCACCTCGAATGATGCCTCCTTGTATCCGCCCTGTGCGGCGCGCGATTCAGACATGACCGTCACCCGCCACCCCTTCCCTTCGGCGTACCGGAGGTACATGTGGGCGAGCTCCTCGGCAAAGAGCGCCGCCTCTTCGCCGCCGACGCCCGCGCGGACCTCGAGGATGATACCGTACGGACGTGCCTCTTCTTCCTTCGATTCCGTGACGATGCGTTCCATCTCGGCAAAGAGGTGTACGAGCTGTTCCTCAAGCATCTCTGCCTCCTCGTGGGCGAGCTCGCGCATGGCAGAGTCTGCTTCAGCGAGGGCGAGCGCCTCCTGCCGCTTCTCTTCGATATCGTCGAACTGCCCCGCGAGAAACTGCGTCTTCGGGTGTTCACGAAACTCCTGGATTTTTTCTCGGTTCAGTTCCATACAGGTACACAAATAGTACGCTCCGGCAGAAAAAACACAAAGCCGGAGTGTGGTACTCCGGCTGTGTGGTCTTTTCCCCTACTTCTTCTTTGCCTTCGCCTTCTCTGCACGCGCCTTGAAGCGCTCGACGCGGCCGGCGGTATCCATCACCTTCTCGGTCCCGGTATAGAACGGGTGTGATGCGGACGAAACATCAACGTACGCAATCGGGTATTCTTTCTTGTCGGTCCAGGTATCCGTACCCTCGGTCTTGATGGTCGAGCCGACGAGGAAACGCTCCCCGCTCGAGTTGTCGTGGAAGATGACCATACGGTAGTTCTCTGGGTGGATGTCCTTTTTCATAGCCCACAGACTATACCAGAGTATCGTAATTTCGCAACCTACTGTTCGTCGAGGAAATCAATGTCATCCTGATACCCCTCCGCGTACTTGAGTACGCTCGCCGCGTAGCCCAAACCATAGAGCTGCCAGTTGCCTCCAGCGTAGTACCGGCCGGCCGCCTCACGCTCTGCCGAGTACCCGCCCCGGTTAGCTCCGAGGTCCTGGAGGAAGAGTGCCGTTGCCATGATGGCGTGCTCCGGATTCCACGGATCGGCGACAGGAACGCCGAATGCCTGCGCGATGCGCGTCTCGTAGTTACGCCACGTCGACGGGATAAACTGCGTCGGTCCCATAGCGCCGCCGTACCCGATGGACTGCGGACACGACACCGGCGTCGCGTACGGATCGCGGCCGAGACGGTCCATCATGTCGAGGAAGTACGGCACGTCACGGTCGGGTTTCATGACATTCGCAAACGGCGTCCCGGTGTTCTTCCCTTTGCCGGCACCGGTCTTCGGGTCGACGAGGAGACACTGACCGACGTTCACCCCCAGGTTCGACTCCTGGCGGAGGATGCCGAGGATGAATGCAGCTCGTACGCCGGTGTGCCCGGCTGCCTCCTTCGCGTATGCGAGCGCCTCCTTAAAGGGAATTCCGCCACCGTCGATGCCGCGGAGCCGGAAGAGTGCCGCATTAATCTGGTTCCGTTTCGCCTGACGGTCGGCAACGATTTTCTCGTACGAGGTCGCCTCCTGCTTTGTTGCGGCGAGGAGTTCCTTCTTTTCTTCCGTCGTCTTTGTGATGGTCTTCTTGTTTGTTTCGACGACGTACTTCGCATCGAGCTCCTTGTTCTGAATTTCACCGAGCCGCGCCTTCTCCGCCTCAGTCTGCGCAATAGCTCCGCGGATTTTTTTGAAGTGCTCCTCGAGACCACGCTGGACGGCGAGGAACGCGTCGAGGTCTATGAAAAACTCCGATAGATTTTTGCTGTCGAGAACAACCTCAGCGAGCGACGCCTCGTCAATCTCGTTCGTACGGCGGATGAGCTGGGCGAGAGATTCCCTGCCCTCATCAATAAGCTCTTCAAGTTCCGTGATTTTCTGCTCCCGCTCGGTGATGTCCTTCGAGAGCTCGGCAATGGCAATGTTCTTCGCCTTGATGGTCGCCTCGGCTGCCTTAATCTTGGCGTTGAGCGCCTTCACGTCGCTGTCGATGGTGGACACCTTGTTCCGGGTATTCGCGAGGATGCCTTGCCACTGAGCGATTTCGGCGTTGCAGCGGGCCAGGTCTGCTTGGAGCTCCGCCTCCGTCTTGCCCGCAACGTTGTCGTCGCAGGCGGGCGTCTGTGCAGATACGGCTCCGGGCACGACAAAAGACAGACAAAGGAGCGTCGTGAGAAAAGCGACCGTTCGCATCGTCATATGTGCTCCCAGTATAGCACGGCCGGGCACGAAAAAAGCACGCCCTGCGTGCTTTTTTCGTGCCCTACTGAGCCGGAGTCTCCTCGCCTTCCTCCTTCTTTCCCTTCTCCTCAACCTCAATCGCAGACATATCAATCGGTGCGACCGGCTCCTCCTTCTCCTCTTCGACGGCCTGGACGAGTGCAACGACGTCTTCAGGGTCATTCTCCATGGTGACACCTTTCGGGAGCACGAGGTCCTTCACGAGAATCTTCTTTTCGAAATCGTCGAGACCGCCCACGTCGACGACGATGTGCTGGGGGAGATCCTTCGGCTTCGCGGTAACCTCGACTTCGTGGAGCACCTTCGTGAGCGTGCCGCCGAGCTTGAGTGCGGGTGCTTCGCCGGTAAACTCGAGCGGAATGTCGATGGTAATCTCCTTACCGGCCTCGACCGCGTAGAAATCGACGTGGATGATGCCGCCGCGGCGCGGGTCGAACGATACGTCATGGACCAAGACCTCCTTTGCGTCCGCGAGTCCCTCGAGCACGATGACACTCGACTCGCCGGTCTCCTCAAAGACCTTCTCGAACTGTGCGCGGTCGAGCGAAAGCGCCACGGCCTCCTCCTTTGGTCCATACATGACCGCAGGAAGCTTTCCCGCCGCGCGGAGCTTCTCGAGCGCCTTTCCGCGCTCTGTTCTCGACTCAACCGTGAGTGTAAATGTCATACGTAATCTGAAGTTTTAATGCCGACTACCATACCATAAGCGGGAAAAAGCTCAACCCCGTTCCGTACGGGACCGAGCGCGTGGGACACGCGGACGCTCAAAAAATACAGACCTTTTTCTTTCTATTTTTCCGCCACGACATTCGGGGGAACCTCTCCCCGGAGAAAGGCAAGGACGTTTTCTGCCGCCATTTCAGACATCTTGTTCCGTGTTTCGTCGGAAGCCGAAGCAATGTGCGGAGTGATGACGACATTCGGAAGCTCCGCGAGTCCCGGCGCGAGCGCCGGTTCATTCTCGAAGACGTCGAGCCCTGCTCCGCGAATGACGCCGTTCTTGAGGGCCTCCACGAGAGCCGCCTCGTCGATGACGGGACCGCGAGACGTGTTGATGAGGTACGCTGAGGGTTTCATCAGTGCGAGCCGCTCCTTATTGATGAGGTGCGTCGTCGAGGGAAGAAGCGGTACGTGAATGGAAACCACGTCCGCTTCACGGAGCACATCTTCGGTCGTCGCCCGGAATTCTGCACCGAGATCCTGCTCGAGCTGCGGCACCTGATTCACGTCGTTGTAGATAATCTTCATGTCAAACCCGCGGTGTGCGCGGCGAGCGACCTCGTAACCGATACGGCCGGCACCCAGGATACCGAGCGTCTTTCCCTTCATGTCGCTCCCGAGGAAGAGTTCCGGTGCCCACCCCTCGTACTTTCCGGCTCGCGTGTACACATCAGACTCGGGAATGCGCTTCGCAACCGAGAGCATGAGAGAGACGGCGAACTCTGCGACGGTGTCATTGAGGACTCCCGGGGTGTTTGTGATGGTAACCCCTGCCGCCGTAGCGTCTGGGAGCGCGATGTTGTTGAAGCCGACCGCGTAGTTTGCAAATATCTTCGCCGTCGGAACGGCCTCGAACACCTCCCTGTTGATGGCGTCAGTGAGGAGACAGATGACCGCATCGTACGGCTTTGCCCGGAGTGCTGAGAGGAGTTCGTCCTTCGTGAGGACGCCGTCCTTCGCGCTCACGTCGACCGTGTGGCCGGCGTTCCGGAGAAGCGCGATGCCGGCCTCAGGAATGTGCCGGGTAACAAAGATCTGTGCCATAGCGTGTGTGAAAAAATTATCTATTCTCTGGTCGTGCTAATCACACCACTATACCACGGCGAAAGACCTCAGGTGGTACAATACACTCACCATGGCACAGCAATATGACTTCGTCGCTATCGGCGACATTACCATCGATGCGTTCATCGAGCTCTCGAAGGATGACGCGGACGTCTCCATCGACCTCGACACGGGGCGGAAGACCCTCCACATGCCCTTTGGCGGGAAGCTCCCGTACAAGGACGTGACCGTCGTGAATGCGGTCGGCAATTCGCCAAACGCATCTGTCGCCGCACACCGCCTCGGCCTCCGTTCCGCGCTCGTCGCAAACCTGGGGCACGACCGGAACGGCAAGGATTGCCTCGACGCGCTCCGCGCCGAGGGCGTCGACACGGACTTTGTGAAGGTGCACGAGGGAAAGCTCACGAACTACCACTACGTCCTCCGCTATGAGGCAGAGCGGACCATCCTCATCAAGCACGAGGAGTACCCGTACACACTCCCCGATTTCGGCGTTCCGCCGAAATTCTTCTACTTCTCCTCAATCGGCGAGAACGGAGTGCAGTTCCACCACGACATCGCACGGTACCTCGCTGAGCATCCGGAAACAAAGCTCGCGTTCCAGCCGGGCACGTTCCAAATCCGCCTCGGCAAAGAGGAACTCAAGGATCTCTATGCTGTCACCGAAATCTTCTTCTGTAACAAGGAGGAAGCGCAGGAAATTCTCGGCACCGACGAGCGCGACATTCCAAAGCTCCTCCGGGGCATCAAGGAGCTCGGGCCGAAGATGCCGGTCATCACCGACGGTCCGAACGGCGCGTACGCGCTCGACGGCGACACCGCCTGGTACATGCCCATGTATCCCGATCCGAAGCCGCCCGTCGACCGCACCGGCGCGGGTGACTCATTCTCATCGACGTTCACCTCTGCCATCATCATGGGTCTCGGCGTGCCGACGGCGCTCTCATGGGGACCGATTAACTCAATGTCGGTCGTTCAGTACATCGGTGCACAGGCCGGCCTTCTCACCCGGGAGAAAATTGAGGAACACCTCACGAACGCTCCCGCTGACTACGTCCCAAAGCAAGTTTCGTAATATTCTTAACGTCCAAGAAAAACGGCGACGCGTACCGCGTCGCCGTTTTTTTGATTCCTCGCCTCCTTCCGTTCCTGTGTATTCTTCCAAAATTCCTTCGATATATCGAAGGAATTGCACTCAATCGTTATCTCCCCTCTCTGATCAGGGTCGGTGATTCTTGAGCCACTCCCACCTACCTTTTCCTCGAGGAGGCATACCTGCACGGAGAATTACCTCAAGCGTTTTCCAGAATTCTTCACGTTCTCTCTTGCTCGTGCCGAGCGTGTGAGCGAGAGCATCATACCTACCTGCTTCATATTCACGCTTCATTCGAGCCACTGTGGAAGAACTCATCTTGAGCGCCTGGGTAATACGGTACGTCGAAATGTCATCACGGAGCATTCCTACAACCGCAATCCGCTTTGCAAGCATGACTCGCTCTTCGTCAGTGAAAAATGCTCTCAGAAAATCATTCCCCTCTTTCTCCTTAACGCGCGTGAGTACTTTCACGAGCTGAGTGAACAGCTCACCCTCGAAGGTCTGATGCAATTTGTGTGATGAAACTCTCGGCATATACTTTTGATCTACCGTGGGAACTTGCGTCGGGAATTTCCTTCGATATATCGAAGGAAACGTAGGGGGTGTAAACCTAAGACTGGGTTCAGCTACGATTGATTACTGGAAGAATTTCTCCACCTCGCGGACGATGGAGGCGCTGTCGAGTCCGTAGTGTGCGAGGAGCTCCTCTGGAGTACCCGACTGACCGAAAGCATCATTTACTCCGATTCTGAGAACCCACTTCGGCGAAACCTCAGAGAGGTACTCGGAAACCGCGCTTCCCAAGCCGCCGGCCCGCTGGTGCTCTTCGACGGTGACAATGAGGTCGTGCTCCTTTGCGAACGCCACGAGCGCCTTCGTGTCGAGTGGCTTCGCCGTCGCCATGTTCATGACCGACGCGCCGATGCCGCGCTCATTGAGCATCTTCCCCGCAACGAGCGCGTGGTAGAGGATAGTGCCGGTGCCGATGATGCCGACTTTCTTTTTATGCTCGGGGTTCCGCATGAGATACACCTCGGCCTTCCCGATTTCAAACGGTGTCCCCGGCGTCGTGATGACCGGGGTGTTTTCGCGCGCGAGGCGCATGTAGACGGGTCCCTGATACTTCGCAATGGCCAAGGTTGCACGCTTCGCTTCGTGGACGTCGCACGGCGCAATGACAACCATACGCGGAATGACCCGCATGAGGGCGATATCCTCGATTGCCTGGTGGGTTGCACCGTCAGGGCCGACGGAAACGCCGGAGTGCGCGCCGATGATTTTCACATTGGAGCCGTTGTATGCGACAGTCGTCCGCACCTGCTCCCAGCTCCGCCCGGGCGAAAACATCGCATAAGAAGCAATGAAGGGAATCTTCCCCATCGCCGCCATGCCGGATGCAACGGAAGTCATCGACTGCTCGGCGATGCCGACCTGCACAAACCGCTTGGGGAACGCGTCGGCAAAGACGTTCGTCTTCGTCGAGGCCGTGAGGTCTGCGGAGAGTGCCACGATACGCTCGTCCTTCTCGCCGGCCTCCTTGAGCCCGTCGCCGTAGCCATTCCGGTTGGGGACCGCTTCAACATCTGGATTGAAGACGTTGGGATTGACGTGCTGTGCGAGAGTGAAATTATTCATAGTCGTGGGTAAGGATATGACCATTGAGTGTCCGAAGTTTCATAAGGGCGACCTTCCCCTGCTCCGCTTTCTTCACCCGGTCCTCGGGGCCGAGTCCGGGGGGATTGCCGTGCCACCTGAAGTCGCGTTCAAACACGTCGACACCCTTCGAGGGAATCGTGTGTGCAATGATGACGGAGGGTTGACTGTACACCGCCTGTGCCTTGCCGATGGCGTCGTTTACCGAGCGCATATTGTGTCCGTCCACCTCCTGCACATCCCAGTTGAACGCCTCAAACTTCTCCCGGAGCGGTTCAAGCGGCATGACATCCTCGGTGTATCCGTCAATCTGGATGCTGTTTCTGTCGATGATGGCGATGAGGTTGTGGAGCCGTTCCTTCCCCGCGTGCATGACCGCTTCCCAGACCTGCCCTTCGTCGAGCTCTCCGTCGCCGAGGAAGCAGTAGAAGTACTTTGACGAGTACGGGTTGTCGATGCGCTCCGCGAGCGCCATGCCGACTGCCTGGGAGAGTCCGGAGCCCAAGGGCCCCGAGCTCGTCTCGATGCCGGGGAGCACCTCCTTATGGGGGTGTCCCTGGAGGCGTGAGCCGAACTTCCTAAGGGTGAGAAGCTCCTCCTCCGGGAAGTACCCCGCGTGCGCCATAACGGCGTAGAGGACCGGACAGATGTGCCCGTTGCTGAGAATCACCCGGTCGCGATCGTTCCAAAACGGGTCTTTCGGGTTATGCTTCAGGACCTCGAAGTAGAGGAGCGTGAAGATGTCTGCCATGCCGAGGGGTCCGGCCGTGTGTCCGCTCTTCGCCTCAATGAGCATCTCGATGATGCTCTGCCTCACCTCGTTCGCCTTGAGCTCGAGAGAGAGCACTTCTTCATCTGATAGGTAGTGCATACGGGTACAGTATACCCCGGGGAGCGGTCCTCAGGCGGGCGCTCCTGTTTATTATTCAAAGAGTTTCGTGAACGCGGTGTACGTCGCCTGCGGATTTTCCGCGCGGAGCACTGCCGAACCCGAGACGCACCGGCTCGCTCCCGCTCCGATGAGCCGGGGGAGTGTTTCTCCGTTCACGCTTCCATCGATGGAGACAATGAGGTCGGGGTAGCGCTCCCGAAGCTCCGCAATGCGACCAAGAACACGCTCATCAAACGGCTGTCCCTGCGAGCCGATTTTTGCGATACCCATGAGCTGGACGTAGTCGAAGCTGCCCCAGTGGTCGGTGATTGCGGAGAGCGGCGTGTCGTTGCCGACCGAAAGACCGAGCTCGAAGCCGAGCTCGCGGCGCTGGGTGAAAACGCGCGGGAGATTTTCGGTACTCTCCACGTGAACGACCACCTTGCGCACCCCCGCCCGCCGGTATGCAGGGATAACCTCTTCCGGTCTCTGAATCATGAGGTCAACCTCGATGGTGAATGTCGGCGTAAAGAGCGCGAGGTCGCCGATTGATGCGCCGGGAAGGTACGGCCACGAGGTGAACGGCACGAACTGCCCGTCAACAACATCAACCTGGACCTCGCGCGTAAACGGCTTCACGAGAGCGAGCGTCTCGCGGAGGTGTTCGAGCGATTCAGGGATGATTGCCGGGACAATGCGGTTCATGTCAGGGTGTGTGCGGTTCAATCGCCTCAATCCTCCGCACGTGGCGCTCCTCACCGGAGAAGGGCGTCGTGAGGAAGAGGCGTACCGCCTCCTTCGCCTCATCAGCGCCGACGAACCGACCACCGAGAGAGAGGACGTTCGCGTCGTTATGCTCGCGGGCGAGCTTCACGATGTCGAGATTTCCGCCGTGGTAGAGCGCGGCGCGCACCCGCGGGAGCTTGTTTGCGACAATCGCCTCGCCGTTTCCCGAACCGCCGAGCACGATTCCCCGCGCATCCTCTGGGTTTTCAGAGACTGCCTCGGCAGCCGCCCGGATGAAGCCGGGATAGTCGTCGTTCTCGTCGTACTCATGGGCGCCGCAGTCGACGACCTCGTACCCGAGCTCGTCGCGGACAAATGGCACGAGCACGCTCTTGAGCTCAAATCCGGCGTGGTCTGTTGCAAAAAATATCGTCATATAACTAGGAACCTACTGATACACAGATAACTTCTAGACAAGCATGTCTTCAAAACTTTCCAGATACAAGGAGTCAAATCGAGAGAGTGCGAGGCGTATATGAACATACGACGAGCACTATCTTGATGCAGACGACGATGTAGATGGGAGTTTTGGAACATGCCTTAGAGAGTGGCGACCGCCTTTGCGACGTGTGCGATGAGGGTAGCAGTATAGCTCGTCTCGTTGTCGTACCACGCGAGCACCTTCACGAGGTTTCCGCCGACGACACGGGTGAATGCGAGGTCGGCAATCGAGGCGTGCTCCGCACCGATGATGTCGGACGAGACGAGGTCTTCGTGCGTGACCGCGAAGATGTTCTTCCACCGGTCGCTCGCCGCCGCCTCGGTCAGAATCTTATTGACCTCCTCGACCGTCGTCTCGCGTTTCGCGATGAAGGTGATGTCGACGATGGAACCGACCGGCACGGGGACGCGGATGGAAATGCCGTCAAACTTTCCCGCGAGGTCGGTGTGAACGATGGTCGTCGCGACCGCGGCCCCCGTCGAGGACGGGACGATGTTCTGCGCCGCCGCACGCCCCTCGCGGAGATCTTTCTTCGACGGGCCGTCGACCAGAGACTGCGACGCGGTGTACGCATGGACGGTGTTGAGGACTGCCTTCTCAATGCCGAGACTCTCGTGGAGGATGCCGATGAGGGGACTCGCCGCATTCGTCGTACATGATGCGTTCGAGGAGATACTGCACGTCGCGAGGTCATCTTCGTTCACACCCATGAGCACCGTCTTCCCCGCATCGCCGTTCCCGTCTTTCACGGGCGCAGAGATGACGACACGCTTCGCACCCGCATCGAGGTGCGCCTTCGCCTTGTCGTACGCGGTGAAGAATCCGGTCGACTCGACGACGACATCGATGTTCTCCTTCCCCCACGGCAGACTCTGTGGCTCCTTCTCGCTCACGCAGAGAATCTTCCTGCCGTCGACAACGAGGTTGGTGCCGTCGACCGATACCGGGTACGGCGCCCGTCCATACACCGTGTCGAACTGGAGGAGGTACGCGAGGTTTTCAATATTGCCGAGGTCGTTTATGGCCACCACCTCGAAGTCGGGATGACCGTACGACATGCGGAAGAACGTCCGCCCGATGCGTCCGAAGCCGTTTATTGCCACTCTCTTTTTTGCCATACTACAGCGTGTACTTACGTATAACTGCCACTAGTATACCCTACCCGCCGGTGGGGTTTCGAAACCCGTGAGGACAGTGCTCATGCCTCCCGCGCAAGGACGCGATGTCCCAAGACCATGAGCGCGATGAGGAGAATGATGAATATGAGGGTATACCAGAAGCTCAGACCGAGCATTCCGAAGTACTCGATGAAACCGGCGGGAACATTTCGGGTTGAAGCAATCCGCGCCGCGATGGTGCCGTCTGCGTACCCGACCTGCGCTGTCTTGTAGTCGAAGACCGAGACGGTAACCGGGAACGTGCCCGAGCGTCCGAACGGAGCGAGTGTACCGGTGTAAAACGTCCGGGCGGCGTCGGCGCGGAGGAGGAAAGAGAACGACCGGTCGTTCGCCTCGGCGTCGCGGATGGTGACGAGAATGGTCTTGAGGTGTTCGGGGAGGCGTTCGTACGGAATGGAAATGGTGAGCTGTTTCGCACCATCAATGGTCACACGCCCGCCCTGGGCCGGCATGAGAATTCCGTCCTGAGTGAAGCGCACGTCCTCAAAGGAAAGCGACAGCTCGTTCTCTCCTGGAGAAATCGGCGGCTCTGTCTCACCCTCTGGGCCAACTGCAATCACCGCACCGGAAGAAATGTTGCCGAGTTCATCGTATGTAAAGACGGTGTAGTGCTGCGTCACACCCTCCGTAAGCGCGCCCGCGTCGCGGAATGATTCTCCCCGCCCCTCGTAGACCGGCCACCCGTCGAGGACGTCAACAGGATAGAACCGGTCGCTCCTTATGATACGCACTTTCGCAAAGTCGGTATCCCCCGGGTTTCTCCACGAGAGAAGGATGTCATCCCCATCGACGACGGCGGTGAGTCCGCGCACGTTCCCCGGCGGGAAGACGTCGTCCGGCGGAAGCGTCACGAACGTACCCCGGTGAATGGTACCGGAGCGTCCGATGCGGTTCTCGCCCTCGATGGTGAAGTAGTACGTCGTTCCGGGTGTGAGCCCGGTTATTTTCGTCTCGTGTCTCGTTCCAAACGTACTCCCCGCAATTGAACCGAGCTCATAAGAACTCGTACGTCCCCAGCGGATGACCGGGCGGATGTGGCTCTTCGTCTCGTAGCGGATGACGACCGAGTCCTTGCCGGGGACAACCTCGAGTGTATTGAGCTGTTCTCGGTGAGGCGGGATACGGCTCCCCTCTGTTCCCTCTTCCGGTGTCGTTGTAGGGGTCGTCGTCGGCGTCGGCGGAGGAATCGGAAGCGTCGTCGTCGAAACCGGCGTCGTAGAGGCAGAATAGTTGAAGAATGAGTCGAATGCGTAGAGGTAGTACGTGTATGTCGTCGAGGCGGTGAGGCCGATGTCCGCGTACGTTGTGCCCGTCGTCGTTGCGAGGAAGACGTCGTCGCGCCAAATCTGGTACCCGCCCATGAGATAGTTGTCACTCGACGCATCCCACGCGAGATCAATCTGCGTTGTCGCAACGGGCGTTGCGGTGAGATTCCCCGGAACCGACGGTGGTGTTACGTCACTCCCGACGAATTGGCGCACGATGAAGTCGTCAGTCGCCTGTGCCCCGGCATCCTCCGCGTACAGGAAGATCGTTGCGAGGACAGCGGCGGCGCAGAGACCGAGCATGCCGAACCGGTACCTGTACGATGAAAAGCCCATAGGATTTTAGAGTGCGAGCGCGGTAATGGTCGTCGTCGCAGTATACGTACCTGCGGTCTGAACGACTCCTCCCCCAATCCATGTGCGGAAGTTCACCGTCGTCGTCGACCCGTCGGGCGTATTTGCCGAGGTGCGCTGAACGATGGTCTCCGCGACCGTACTGAGGCCGTCCCAACACGCAAGGTCAGTCTCAGAGGAACCGGAACCGCACGCGGAGACGCCGTCATCTTGAAACCGCGCCGCAACGTCGACACCCGACGGCGAGTACCCGAAGTGCGCCTCACTAGCACCGGTCCTGAATGTGAAATCGGGGTCCCCCCCAAGAGGAGCGTAGTCGGGGATGGTATCGGAGCCCTTCTGCATCGCGGGCGTATCCAACGACGCAATGGTTATCTCGTACCCCGCCGAGCTGTCGGTTGTTACCGTTACCGTCGTCGAACCGTTTGCAACTCCGCCCGTAATGCCGGGAATCGAGGGAGTCATAGTAACGTCAGCCGCCGCACTCATCGAGAGGAACGTCGTCACCATCTGCTGGTAGCCGGCGCGGAGATTGTAGCTCGCACTCCCCGAGTTGCCGGTCGCCACCTCGCCTGCAGTTGACTCGAGCGTATAGTTCGTTGAGGACGAGAGTCCCCCGCCGAAATTGATGCTGTCGCTCTCGATTCGGTAGTTGGTGCTCTGCCGCACCTGCGCGTTTCCGATTGGAAGCCCGAGGAAGAGAACTGCGGTTGCGAGGAGGGAGAGGAGCGCAGTGATTGAAACATCACGGATGCTCATAGCGGTCAGTTCTTACGCTTGAATTCGAAGTTCCTGAAGAATACGCGGAGTGAGAAGATGATGAGGAAGATGATTCCAAACCCGATGGCGAGCGGCTTCCACGGAAGCACCCAGAATGTGTAGCTCATTTCGTCGATGACATTCTCGTAGCTCCGGTTGATTTTTGCGGTTGCGGTATAGCGCCCGAAGAGAAGGTCACGGTTCCAGGACACCTCGCGGAGGCGGAGCGCACCGGGAAGTACGAACCATGGGTCGAGCTCTATGAACCCGACCTCCTCGCCGAAGATATTGGTGATGCGAACCTCGCCATAGGGAGCGAGGTGGATGGAGCCGGTGTTCTCAAAGAGGATGCCGAAGGTGAGAGGCCCCGTCTGGTAGAACCGGGCTTCCGGGACTGTGCCAAAGTTCTTGAGATTTCCCTCCCGCTCCACGTCGCCAGGAATGGTGACGAAGAAGAGACTGCCGATACGCGAGACAATTGCCGACTGCGGTTTCGTGTTGCCGTCCGCGTCGGAGCTCCCCTCCCGAGAGACGGTCGAGACGAGCACGCTTCCGTAGAGACCTCCCGCAGGAGTATTCGGCGGAATCGAAATGGTGACGGGGATGCGCGCCCGCTGGTTGTGGGGGAGTTTGAAGCGCGGTGCTTTTACCGACACGTAGTCCTTAAGGGAGTACGGACCGTGCTCTCCGCCGAGGAGAACGACAGTCTGGTTCGGGTCGGAAGAGCCAACAGTATCTTCGACGCCGATCTCGAAAATGCGCTCGACGCCGGTCCGGTTGCTCACTGTTATCTCGACGACCTTCGTCTCACCGGGGTTGATGGAAACTTCCAGTTTCCCCGGGCCGAGGACGAAGTCGCCGTACACCTCGTCGCCCAAGAGCTGCTCCGTCTCATACGGGAGTCCGATGATTTCTGCCGTAGGGACAACCTCCGTACCTGCCGGAATGACCCCTGTTTCTGTCTCCTGTGCTGAAGCCCCGTACGGGAGCATCGCGAGAACCGTGAACACCCCTGAGAGCAGGAGTGTTGAAGCGGATGTGCAGTTCCGGAATACGGACGTAGACATAGAGGAAAGTCTACCCCTAGTTGTCCGTAGCGGTCAATGTTGCGGTTGCCGTGTAGGTGCCGTCTGGTACTGCCGGATTCGGGTTGTTCGGGATGGTGATGCGGAACTGCACCGTCGATGTTGAGCCGGATGCCGGGGTCGGTGCGCTGGTGAGAATGAGCTGGGTCGACGCTGAAACATTAGTGCTCGACGCCCCGCGCCAGCAGTTGTTCACGGTGAAGGAGCCGTTGTTGGAGGTGCCACAGAGGGTACCGCTGTGTGTAAACACCGGTGAGATGTCGCTCGTGTTCGATGCATTGACTGTAAAGCCAATCTGTGCGTTTCCAACCGCGGTGTCAAACCCCGATGGGTAGCTCGCGGTGCCGGTCGAGTACCGGTACGTAGAAATGTATCCTCCGCCCCCGTCCCGAATCATCGGTGCGGTGCTTGCGAATGTGACTACCATCTGGTAGCCGGCTGAGTTGTTCGTGCGGACGCGGGCGGTTGTCGTACCGTACGAGGTTCCGCCGGTGAGACCGTCGAGTGTCCCAACCATAGTTACGTCAGTTGAAGATGCGAGGAATGAGATGGCTCCGGAAACTGTCTGGTGAACCTCGAAAACCTCCCCAGCACTCCGCCCAATCGACGGCTCGGCGGTGAAGAACGTGAGTGCACCCAGGGCGCCGATGAAGACAGTGAGGAGGAGGGCAATCTGGGCTGAATCGAATAAGTGTGTGGTGTTGTTCATATATATGTTATGTGCACCTACGGCTATAGTTGCACGCGACTTTGTAATACCTCGTTGATTCTTTCTATTGTATCTATTATACGTCTCTCTCGTGTCTTTTTCCCTCTTTTTCTTATACCCATTTGTGTATAACTCCGTGGCTCCAATGTTCACTTTTTGCTAAGGTCCTCCCCCGCTCGGCTCCGATTCTGGCGGCGGGATTATGGCCGGCTCAGGTTCCGGCTCTGGAGCTGGTTCCGGAGGGGATGTGCTCCCCCCGACCGGAGTCTCTTCGGGGTCGGGCGGAGGAGTCGGCTGTTCAGGGGATGTGTTGACTGCAGAATTCTCACCATCCGCTCCGGTATCGCCGCCTCCCGTCGTCGTACTCGTCTCTCCCGTACTTGGAGAAACTCCCCCGGTATCCGTTGAGCCATCGTCACTCGGAATGTCTTCACCAGATGTTCCTCCGGATCCTGACGTGGGCACCGTCGTTCCCTCGACCTGCTCGACCATCCTGAGGAAGGTTGCTTCGTCGACACAGACGTCCCCGACGCAGAGCTCATCGGTTCGGAGCCCGGCGAGCGTCAGCACCCCGTCGACGAAGCCCTGGACGAGCGTCGTGAGCCGGCTCCAGAACGTGTCGCCCTCGCC
>CAYRER010000002.1:0-4181 GCA_964423385.1 uncultured Candidatus Saccharibacteria bacterium
AACGCTCCCCGTGAGCGTCCACGCAATCGGCGTTGTGCTACCGTAGGAGACACTGCAGGAGGGGGTGGTGCCGTTGCACGAAATTGTTCCGCCGACAGTCTCAAAGGTTGCCGTGCATGTTCGTGCTGCATTCATGGTGACGGAGCCATCGGTACAGTCTGCGTCCCCGCTCCAGCCAGCAAAAACCGATCCGGCAACGGCAACGGCACTAAGAGTGACGTTCGTCCCCCCAAGGTACGGCTCTGAACAATCCGCACCGCACGTTATGCCGGTAGGATTCGAGGTGATTGTCCCAGAAGACCCGCCGTTCAGCGTCTTCGATACTGAGAGCGTGTGCGAGTCCACAGTAAACGTTGCCGTCACATTTCGTGCTTCTGTCATAGTAACGACGCACGCGCCGGAGCCGGAGCATGCTCCTCCCCAACTCGAGAATGAATACCCTCCACTTGGCGTTGGCGTGAGCACAACCGCGGTGCCATATGCGTATGACTCCGAACAATCTGCACCCGCTGAACCACAGTTGATGCCTACGGGATTTGAGGTAATGGTACCGTTTGTCGCTGACGTGGTGAGCATATAGGACACGGGCGTACAGCTAAAATTTGCGCCGGCAACGTAGTTGCTCCAGTTACCATTCGCAATCCGGCTGTGCACCCACCAGCTGTACGTGGTCCCCGGAGTGATTGACCACGAGTATGGATTTGCGCCGTCGGTCACGCAGAGTTCTCCGCCTGCACACGTTCCGGTCCACGCCGGAGGATTTTGGTGTCCTCTGATGAAATTGCCCGACAAACCTCCCGGAGGAGTCCAGCCGAGGTTTACCGTCGTTCCTGCCGGCCCGCACGTCTGTGTGGGGTTGGTGGGCGGTGGCGGAACGGTGAATGTCACGGTGTTGCTCTGTCCGGTACCGCCCAGGTTGGTACAGTCGACGCGGTACGTCGTCGTTGCTGTAATAGCTTCAGTCCAGGGAATGCTGTACTGCGCCGTCCCGGGGTACGCGAGTGCTCCCGAGACGGCAGCGCCGTTTCGGTACACGACGCACGAGGTTGGGTTGTTGGTCGCAGACCAGGAGACATTCGTCACAACACCTCCCCACGCCGCGTTGTACTCGCCGTAAAAGGCAGAGCCGGTCGTTCCGCCCAAGGTCGTCTGGGGAGTGAGGGTTACTGCGGGGGCTACCGGCGTCCACCTCGGGTAGAGGGTGACGGCAGCATTTACCCCATAAGCACCTCCCGCCGCGTAATCGGTACCGGAGCCGTCCGCGGCAGTATCCCACCCGGCGAAGGTATACCCTGTCCGCACGAGGTTCCCGGTGTTGTTCTGGAGCGTGAGTGCCACATCATGTGTCTTCGTCTGATTCCCCGGGACAGACCCCCCGGTTGCAGTGCCTGCATTGTATGTGATGGCGTACGTTTGGGCCGGACAGGTAATCATGCTGTTCGTCCACACTCCTGCGGAGCATCCGGACGCGTTGCAGGCGTGTACCCACGCCGTGTAGCTTCGGCTGTATGCGCCTGTCCACGTGCGCGACGTGCCGACGACGTACTCGCAGATGTCTCCTGGGTTTATCGGACTGCAGTCGGCGTCCCAGGCATTCGAGGTGTCGTCGACGCGGACGGCGTATGAGAGTGCACCGGGCACCGCCGACCAGCTCATGCTCGCATTGAGGTTCACATCGCACGACCCGCTCGCTGAAGCGGGAGGAGCGGGCGGTGCAGTCACTGTCGCCTCCGCGCTCGTCCACTGGTCTGCCGAATTGCTGCACTCCATCCGGTACGTTTTAGGGTTGGTTATTGCATATGTCCACCCGGCATTATTGAAGGGCCATCCTGTATTCGTGTCGCCGACGTATGCACCATCAAGATAGAAACGACAATACGTCGCGTTCGCCGAGCTCCACGAAATGGTCGAGTTTCCTCCCCAGCTCCCCGCGGGGTTCGGGGCCCACGTCATGGAAGCAGAAGGCGGGGGCTGCGTGAACACCTCACACACTCCGGTATCCACAATGTCTCCGCTCGGAGTATCGGTGAGTCCTGTCCAGCATCGGTACTGGCGCGTATAGTGGCCGAAGGGGGGTGGCACGTGGCAATTAACACCGTCGCCGCAGTACGCGTCGAAGGGACCTTCTCTTTTTATCCACTGCGCGCCTGGAGCAAACCAGGTCCCAATGGGTGACCCATCCCACAGTTGCTGACACCGGTTGGCTCCACCTGGGTTGAGCACAAGGTTTGCGTACATGTTGTGTCCGGGGTATATGACGCCCCCATAGTCTCCTGCCAGGGCGGTGTCAAACGGGTTGCTGTTTATCGGTCCATACCAGGTACACGTCGGTGTAATGGCGAGGGCATCTTTGGGAAGGATGAATAAAACAACAAGAACAGCGAGTGTTGCCGTGGTACTGATTTTAAACAGGGGCATCATATGAAGAGTGGTCATGCTCAGCTCTCGGAAGACGATATTCCCGGCCCGGGAAGAATTTCAACAGAAACCGCGGAGACCTGTTGGGGATCTCCGGCATTCTCCCAAGCAGTCACGCTCACCGTCTGTCCGATGGCAAAATCCGCAGGGGTAGCAGAGCTCCGCGTGAGGGTCGTAGTCGGCATGACCGGCAGAGTTAGTTTCTGAATCTCTTCTTCGTTATCTCCGAGAGTCTTTACCGCCTCAGAGTATTTGCGCATTTCTTCCTCAAAGATCTCCATCTTTCGCCGCGCCTCTTCTGGATCTGGATTCGTAACAACCGTGATAGTGGTGGTGTCAGTTACCGTAACGGTACGCTCTCTAAGAGACGCATCGAGCTCCTTCCCGCCCGTCGCCTCAATTCTAAAAGTGAATGAATTGCCGGAAACACCCGTTACAACACCCGTGAGACGCGTTACCAGCCCCGGGTCCTCTCCCGGCTCGGCAATTGCTTCAGGTGCCGGTTCCGGGACTGGGGCTGGTGCCGTGCTGTTTTTGGAGAAGTTGTTCTTGTATGCAAACGCGAGGAGGAACGCGGCTCCGACACAGAGCGCGACAATAGCGGTGTAGAAAAGTACGCGGTGTCTTGTCATATGATACTGGAGCCGGCGCGAGCACTATACCGCGCCTGGTACTCCCTTCATTATCCCTCTTTCCGGGCGCAAAAACTATTGTGAAATGTGGATGTAAGCTCTGTACACCTCTCCAGCTAGTTCGCGGGGGGCGGAGGTACGGCCTGTTTGAAGAGCTCCGTCATAAGGCGCTCCCCTTCACCCTGGCTGATTTCTCCCCGCGAAACCCGCTCCGTGATGGCATTGAACTCTGATTCCACGTTTCCCGGGAGAATTGACTTACCCGTTTCAGACGGTGGAGGAACGACAGGAACGTCCGAATCGGGAATGTTGAAATCGACATCTCGGAGCACAAGCACAACGGCCGTAACGACGAGGAGAATAACCGCGAGCGCAGAGAGGACACGCCGCACGTGCGGGGTGTGGACGGGAATGGGTTCGGTGTTTGTTGGGTCAATCATATGGTGGTGTTAGGTTTCGAAGCCGGTCGGGTCGATGTACACCCAAACGGATGCAGTGCCTCCTGGACACGTGAGTGTGTACTTCGTCGTTGCAGACACCGTCACGGTGCGCGCGGGCGGGGCAGACGTTACCGCCTCGTTGAGACCGCCCCCCGTGAGCGTACAAGAATCATTGCCGTTTAGCTCCCAGGTGAGCGTCGTCTGCTTCCCCTGCTTCACGATACGCGGGTTAGCCGTGAGCGTCGGAATACCTCCGCCACCGCCTCCACACGACGGAGTCACACAGGCATTATCGCTGAACGTTGCCGTCACGTTGCGCTGACCGTTCATGGTGACGGAACACCCGCCGGTTCCCGAGCAGTCATCCGACCATCCGGAGAATGTTTCTTCTGATGCCGGTGTCGCGGTGAGAGTCACATTTGTTCCGTTTGCGTACGCTGCACTGCAGGAACCGATACATCCGCTGATGCCGGCCGGATTTGAGGAAACCGAGCCGTTACCGACGACCGTGACGAAGAGCGGTTCCGAACTTCCGCCTCCTCCGCAGGGAGGTGTCACGCATCCTCCTCCGCCGTCCGTTTCGTCGTCGTCGTTGCCGTCAGAACAGCCCGGGTCGCTCGGATAATCAGCAAGTGTATCCTCGGGGTCGCTGTTGTCGACGCCGTCTGAGCACTCGGGCGGACCACCCGGT
>CAYRER010000002.1:4191-11993 GCA_964423385.1 uncultured Candidatus Saccharibacteria bacterium
TGCAGTTATCCCCAACAGACTCGTCTGACTCGGTGATTTGCCCTTGCGAGTCGATGCAGTGCTGAACCTGGAGCGTGCCGATCTGCGAGAGTGTGAACGATGCTGAAGTGTCTCCCTGAGTTGATCCTGGCGCCATTGGTACCGTCTTCCCGATGTGTGCGCCAATCTGCGTCCACGCTCCGCTCGCCCCCCAGCGGTAGGTGTAGTTATCGTTAAATGCGGTTTTCTCGATGAGCGTGCCGGTATTTTGCACTGCTCCGCTGAAGGTGACCGACTGATCTTTCGTGAGTGAGCCGTTTGCTGTAGGCGCGGAAACGCTCGTGAGGTTTGTATCCGGGCCGGTGACGGTGACCGCGGTCGGTGCCGAG
This sequence comes from uncultured Candidatus Saccharibacteria bacterium, assembly GCA_964423385.1. GTDB lineage: Bacteria > Patescibacteriota > Minisyncoccia > Phycocordibacterales > UBA918 > Damh-18. Next base: position 4,560 of record CAYRER010000002.1, read on the forward strand.
CAGGTCGGGCCGAACCACTGCACACCCTCCTCAACCATTGCCCAGCTAAAATTGTACGTCCCTGGAGTTGTTGGAGCGGTTGCATTCACCGTGAATGCGGCATTAGAACCGGGATTAACCGGTGTCGACGGGAGCTCAACGCGGCCCGTCCCCCAGAGCGTGTTGTCCTGCGGGTTCTGTGAGCCAAGCCGATGCGGAGTGCTGTCGATCGTCCACGGGTTCGTACCGGTGTTCTGCATCGTGACCGTCGCGGTGAACGTGCCTCCAGCCGCAATCGTTGCCGGGACGCCGGTAACACCCACACAGGAAGCGCCATTCGCGGGAGGTGCTGGTGGTTGGACGGTGATGAATCCGATGTCAGACGCCTCGTCCCGGGGTGAGGAATTGTTGTAGCACTGTGCAACCGCCTGGTATTGCATCGGTGGCTGTACGCCAGGACTCAGTGTCCCGCTCGTTCCTGCGTTCCCTACCCAGAGGCCAGAATTCCACACCCCTCCTGAAAACCACCTCCAGTACAGGTCACACTGGGTTGCGTTCTCTGAACTCCAGCTCACGAAGGTCTGCGTGCCGCTCGGCACCGTGATGCTCTCGGACCACGGACCGAGATGGCTCGATGCAACGGTGAGGGTGACTGTCGGGAGCGGAGCGGCACACACACGGGTGCACGGACGGGTCGCTCCCGTCCAGTCTCCCGTCGAGAATGCGCAGGTTCCCCCGGTGACGTTGTAATACTCGTACTCGGTGCCGGAGCCACCGCACGACGCATCGCAGTTTGCCCAGAACGTGTTGTACGTGCAGGAGGGTCCGGGACCCGTCGGCTCAAAGCGGGCGGTGACACTCCGGTCTCCCGTCATGGAAACCGAGCATCCTCCGGTTCCCGAACAGGCGCCGGACCATCCCAGAAAGACAGAGCCCGCATCAGGAGTTGCCGTGAGTGCGGCACTTGCTCCGTCAGCATACACCTCACTGCAATCTCCACCGCAGGCGATTCCCGGGCCGGAAACAAAACCCGATCCTGAGCCCGTTTTTGAAACTGAAAGTGTCCGCTTCAACAGAGAACACACCACATCATCTTGCCACTCTGCGGGGTCAGTTGAGCAGGACCAGTTCCACGCCGACGAGGTGTCTGAAGGGGTATCGTACGCAGTACCTACTGCACAATCATTATCTGCACTCACTCCACACACGGCATCCACGATGGGTCCTGGGATGTAGGTGCACCGGTAGATTTCGTTGCAGTACGGCTGTGGGGTGAACTTTCCTACCTCCGTCTCTCCCACGATGCTCGCCTCGCATTCCCGCGGAAAAGGGGTGCTCTCATCACACTTCATATTCCCCATCCGTTCCCCTGTGTCTACCCACTCATACCCCGCAGAAGCGCTCTGGACTCCGGCACCAAAGAAGAGCGCCGCAAGAAAAAAACTTACAAAAAGAACGGGGCTCGCTCCGCGTGTGGAGAGTGCGTACATATATATGTAAGTGTAGCACCCGGTACGTGCCGTACGGCGCACGGTGTGTGAAAAAGCCCGCGCCCCTCTGGGGCGCGGGCGTTTGTATTCCGCCCCGCTTCACGGTAGCATTTCACTATGATTGCGAAGCTCACCGGGGAGGTTGTCGACGTGGGTATGACGAGCGTCGTCCTCGATGTCCACGGCGTCGGGTATCTCGTCTACGTTACGCGGGTTGCTGGCATTGCGCCGGGCGACACGGTTTCCCTCTTCACACACCTCGCTGTCCGCGAGAACGCGCTCGACCTCTACGGATTCCGGGTGCGCGATGAGCTCTCGATGTTCACACACCTCATCAAGCTTCCGAAAATCGGCCCGAAGACTGCGGTGCAGATTCTCTCGCAGGTAGACCTTGCGACCCTGCGGAAAGCGGTCGCAACCGAAGACCCCTCGTACCTCTCGAAAATGTCCGGCATTGGGAAGAAGAGCGCCGAGAAAATTGTGTCGGGCCTCAGGGACGTGCTCGGTGGAGGTGATTACCTCGACACCGATGAAGAGCGGGCGCAGAACCAGGGAGACGCTGACGTCATCGAGGCGCTCCTCACCCTCGGGTACTCTGAGCGCGATGCGCGCGAGGCAGTGAAGAAAATCCCCGAGTCGGTGAAGGGAACGAATGCGCGCATCAAACATGCACTTCGAGAGGTGGCGAGCTGAGTTTTCTGTCTAAAACGCCCGCGCCCCTCTGGGGCGCGGGCGTTTGTATTCCGCCCCGCTTCACGGTAGCATTTCAGCATGGACAACATCCTCTACTACGTAAAGCAGTTCATCCCGACGTCCCTTTTCCGGCTTCTCCAACCGCCATACCACTTCGTCCTCGCGGTCATCGGCGCCCTCTGGTACCGCTTCCCTTCAAAGGAAATCACGGTCATCGGCGTAACCGGCACGAAGGGAAAGTCGACGGTCGTCGAGCTCGTGAATGCCATCTTCGAAGCGGACGGGAGGCGCACCGCCGTCGCGGGCACCATCCGGTTTAAAATCGGCGAGAAGAGCGAGAGAAACCTGTACAAAATGACCATGCCCGGCCGCTTTTTTCTCCAGCGGTTCCTCCGTGACGCAGTGAACGGCGGGTGCGACGTCGCCATCGTCGAGATGACCTCGCAGGGGGTCCTCCAGTCTCGGCACCGGTTCATCCACCTCGACGCCCTCATCTTCACGAATCTCTCCCCGGAGCACATCGAAGCGCACGGCTCCTACGAGAAGTACATCGCGGCGAAGCTCGAGATTGCACGCGAACTCGAGAAGTCGCAAAAGCGGCCGCGTTTCATCATCGCGAACAAAGACGACGAGCAAGGTCCGCGTTTCCTCGAGGCGGACGTCGAGCACGCGCTCCCGTACGGCCTCTCCGACCTCGAGCTCCACAACCTCAATAAAGATGACATCAGTCTCGTTCTTCAGGGTACGACCATCCGCGTCCCCCTCATTGGCCTCTTTAATGTATACAACACCCTTGCCGCCATCACCTGTGCCCGCGCGTTCGGCGTGCCGATGAAGACCGTCCTCAAGGCACTCTCGAACCTCGCCCCGATCAAGGGGCGCGTCGAGCTCTTCCGCTCACCGAAAGACGCCCCGAAGAAAGTGACCGCGGTCGTCGATTATGCGCACACGCCCGACTCACTCGAGAAGCTCTACCAGGCGTTCGAGAAGGAGCGGAAGGTGTGCATCCTCGGCAACACCGGCGGCGGACGCGACACGTGGAAGCGTCCCGAGATGGCGCGCATCGCCGAGAAGCACTGCGAGCGCATCATCCTCACCAATGAAGACCCCTACGACGAGGATCCAAAGAAAATTGTCGACGACATGGTCCGCGGCATTGACGATACGTCAAAGCTCTCCATCATCATGGACCGGCGGAAGGCCATCCGCACCGCGCTGGAGGAGGCGCCCGACGGCTCCGTTGTCATTATCTCCGGCAAGGGCACCGACCCGTACATCATGGGTCCCAATAATACGAAGACACCGTGGAGTGACGCGAAGGTTGTCACACAGGAAATGGCCTCACTCTTCGGCGACACTCAAGAATCATGAGCAATTTTGCCCAAATCATCGGATTTTTTGCACTTATCATCCTCTTCTCGTTCTACGCCGGCGACGAGGGAATGTTCGACGGGTACGAGGGGGGCTCGTCCGGAGGAGGTTTTGAACAGGTGGACGGCCAGCTCTCCGCGGCGGGAGACGTTGCCGAATCTCCGCGCACCCTCTCGGAGCGCGAGATTGAGGAGCGCATTGCTGACATCAGCAAGAACATCGGCGACCTCCGGGAGGAGGAGCGGGCAGCGCGGCTTCATGAACCCCGGTCGCCGTACCAGGGGCTCGTGACGCTCGGGATTGGGAATGCGCGCGAGGAGCGCTGGTCGCGGGAACACCTCACACTCCAATCATCGCGCGGAGCACCACCCATCGACGTGACCGGGTGGACACTCGAGAGCTACGTGACCCGCGAACGGACAAAGATTCCCTCCGGCGACCGGGTTATTGAATCGTATGGCTACCCGGTCTTCGAACGCATCGTCCTCCTCCCCGGCGAGGATGCGTACCTCATATCCGGACGCTCGCCGGTGAAGGCCTCATTCCACGAGAACCAGTGCACCGGGTACTTCGCCGAGAAGAAGGACGTATACCCCTCGCTCCGGAGAGACTGCCCCGGGCCCCTCGATGAAATGGAGGCGTTCGGCCGCATCGCGTACACGAACGACGACTGCTACGATTTCGTCGAGAACCTCCCCTGGTGCGATGCCATTGAAAAAGACGAACTCCGCGAGATGCTCGACGCACGCGAACTCTCGCTCTCGAGCGCCTGCCGGAGCTTCATTGTGAATGAGCTCACGTACGACTCCTGCGTGGATAACCACAAAAACGACCCCCTCTTCGACAACGTCGGCTCCTGGTACATCTATCTCGGCCGAACACGCGACCTCTGGCGAACTGAGCGTGAAATCATACGTCTCCTCGACCGCGACGGCCGGGTCGTCGATGTCGTCGAGTACTAACACTCTCTCTCTCTTTCTCCCGTCTCCCTCTTACCCTATATTGCACACCTGTGCAATATAGGGTAAGAGGGACTCACTGTTTCTTTTTTCTTTTTGGATGACACTCAGTAGGGAATCCTGAGCGCTCCCCCCTATCGCGATTAATCGCGATAGGGACTCTCGGCGTACACCTGAAAGCTGCGCCTGGCAAAGGATCACCCTAGGCAAATAAGAATATGGGGGTCAGTGGCGAATGTGGAAGAGAATGATGCCGGCGCAGACGGAGACATTGAGCGACTCCTTCTTCCCCGCCATGGGCACCCTGATGTGCACGTCGGCGCGGGCGAGCACCTCCGGCTCGACGCCGGTTACCTCGTTGCCGAAAATGTACGCAGTGTCTCCCTCTGGCTCCCACGTGCGGTAGTCGAGCGCGTCGTCCGTCTGCTCGACCGCGACGACGGTAATGCCCGCTGACTTCAGCCGTTCAATGAGGGCGAGAACATCCGACACCGACTCGTGGGGGACGCTTTCCGTCGCGCCGAGCGACGTCTTCCGTATCTCTGCATTCTCCCGGCCGAAGCGGTCGACGGGGGCGGGGGTGTACCCGGTGAGATAGAGCTTCGACACACCCGCACCGTCAGCCGTCCGAAAGACGGAGCCGACGTTGTGCGCGCTCCGGATGTTGTGGAGTATGACGTGCATCTCTGTGGACATTTCGGGCATGATACACTATCGGTACCGAAGGTCGAATCCCCTATGCTCAACTTCTTTCCGACCCAATTCCTCGCCCTCTTCGCGTACACCATTCTCCGTGTCGCTGTCGGCGTCGTCCTCGTCTATCTCGGACTCTCGCATGCAAAGCACCGTGCAGAGCTCGCCCCCCGCTTCTCATTCTCCCTCTTCCCGTACGGAACGTTCTTCGCGTGGTATCTCGCGGCAGTTGAAATTGTCGTCGGGGCGCTCTTCGTGCTCGGCCTCTTCACGCAGGTTGCGGCGATTCTCTCCGCGCTCCTCGCGCTCAAGTTCATCGTCATGCATACGAAATTTTCTGGGACCTATGTGCCGGGCAAACTCTTCTACACGCTCCTTCTCGCCGCATCGCTCTCCCTATTCATTACCGGCGCGGGGTTCTTCGCGTTTGATGTGCCGATTTAGAAACCATGGTTGACTCTCTTCTCTACTACCTCCTCCACGGGTACCTCGCCCCAACACCGCTCTCTCTTGTTCTTTTTACCCTCACCACTTCTTTCCTCACGCTCCTCGCCGTCTCCTGCTACCTCCACCGCTCGGCGACACACCGCGCCATCCGCTTCATTGCACCTATTTCTCATTTCTTCCGGCTCACGCTCTGGCTCATGACCGGCATGGTGACGAAGGAATGGGTATCAATCCATCGAAAACACCATGCGAAGTGCGACACGCCGGAGGACCCGCACAGCCCCCGGTACTTCGGTCTCAAGAAAATCCTCCTCGAGGGTGCCGACATCTACCGGCGTGCCGGTCTGGAGCACCCAGAAATTCTCACCGAGTACGGTGCCGGCACGCCGGATGATTGGATCGAGCGACACGTCTACGCGGGACCCATACGGAACTGGGGCGTCCGCCTCACCCTTGTCGTCGAACTCTTCCTCTTCGGCCTGCCCGCCCTCATCATCTGGCCGATTCAGATGCTCGTCATCCCCATCATCGCGGCGGGTTTCATCAACGGCGTCGCGCACGTCTTCGGGTACCAACGGTACAAGGACGGCGAGCCGCGGGGCGACGGGAAGGTGTTCGAAAAAATCGGCGATGCACGGAACGTCCCGACGTACGGACTTGCGGTCGGCGAAGAGTTCCACAACAACCACCATGCGTTCCAGCACCGCTACAAGTTCTCGCACGCGTGGTACGAGCTCGACGTCGCCGGAACCATCATTGAGCTCTTAACCTGGATTGGCTTTGCGTGGGTACCAAAGTTTGAGACGACGACCATTGCAATCCCCGCAACAAAATCTGTCAGTTCTCCGACAGGTAGGCCTTGAGCTTCTCGACCGCAATCCTTCGCATACTGACGGCATCTTTTTCTTTCTCCGAACTCAGCTCAGCGTACGTCTTGCTCATACCCTCCGGCTCAAAGATGGGGTCCCACCCAAAGCGGGTTTCTCCGCGTGGAGCAACAATCCTTCCCCGCACCGAACCCTCGAAGTACTCAACATTCCCAGAACCGTCAGTGTACCCGATGACCGTTCGTGCTTCAGCGCCGGTATTGCCGAACGCCTCAGCAATTTTTACGAGACCCTCGTTCCCTATAGTTTTCAAAAACCACTTGATGAGGGGGCCCGGGAGTCCGGAAAGTGCGTCGAGGTAGAGTGAGGTGTCTTCGACCATAAAGGCACTCCTCTTGTGTTTCAGGGCCTCCTCGAGTTTCGCACGGACAATTTTGTGCGCGTCGAGTTCTTGAATCTCAGGCAAATCAATCTCGAGCTGTTCTATACCCTCCAGCATTTGTTGCACCTCCTCAAATTTACTCCTCGAACCCGTAATGAAGTGAATGGTCATGAATGTATCGTATCTGGAGATTCACGTATGCTCAAGCTCCGCTCGACCGTTAAAAATCAGTCGAAGGCGTGCCAACAGACCATTTCAGGAAACATTCCACCATTTATACTATATCGTACATATGTACGATATAGTATAAATGGTTTAATTCGCTTCTCACCCGGCTCACCTGTCGCGGGCGACGTAGTTCCGCCTCGGACACACTATGTCGTCCCTAGTTGCTAAGCAAAAGTTTGTCGCTATGCTCAAATTTTTCTAAGCACTATTGACCACACCTCGGTCATTTTTCTATCTGTGAAAGATAGAAAAATATCCCTGCAGTCCGGACCGAGTGTCGTCACAAGTTACTAATTCGCTTTGCTCATAAGTACCCGCGACCCCGCCTCGCGGTCGCAGAGCGACATCGCTCCGGCTCGGACAAG
>CAYRER010000002.1:12093-43494 GCA_964423385.1 uncultured Candidatus Saccharibacteria bacterium
TAAGGGTGAACAGTATGGGGTACTGTTCACGCGTACCGAGCTGAGCTATGGGCGGGTCTTAAATTGTACTCTGTTTCTGCGCCGAGAAACTATACCACACAGCATTGGATTGTCGACGTTATTCCTTCTTCGGGACCACCTTCGCGATGTTCGTCACGTTCGCAACGCGCGAGAGACGTGCGATGCGGAGAAAACGCACCGTCTTGAGAAAGCCGAAGCTCCCGAGCCCCAGGTACGTCGGCACGAACGAGGCGAGGTCGATGAGCCCGAGGGGACTCCGCACGTACGCCCACTTCCGCTCTGCAATCCAGAATCGGAGTGCGTACTCGAAGGTGAAGAACAGGGTAATTATCCAGTCGGCGAAGAAGAGGATGTGCTCGTAGCGGTCGAAGTACGTGAAGAATGCGGCGAGCGCGAGGAGGAGCGACAGAAGTGCGACAACTATGATGATGCTGTTTGTAAGTCTAAAATACTCAGACCTCGGATCGTCGAGCATGCTCCGTACCCTTTCTTTCATACCGTGCATTATACCGTGAGCACCCACTGCTCGAGGGCGAGCGACATATCCTTTTTTCCCGCGTGACCGTCATGGTAGATGGTGATGAGCTCCCGCGAGAGCCGGTCAAGGTCACCGTCCGTGAACTTTCCGAGCGCCCGCTTCGCCTTCTGGTACACAAAGGGCTTCAGTCCCGCTTCCTCAGCACTCCCCGTTTTCTCCGCGAGGCGGAGCGCCTTCACCTGCCAGAAGAGGAGGCCGACAATCTGTTCGTTCTCGACACCCTCCCGCCACGCCTCGTTGAGGAAAAGCCAGAGCGACTTCCGGTCGCGGCTCTGGAGCGCATCAGCAAGGAGGAAGGTGTTGAACTTCACTTTCTTTTCTCCCGCGACCTCCACGGCTCGCTCCGAGAACTTCTCGACCTGACGCTTCGCAGGAGCAGTGAGCGGCCCCTCAACGAGCACGAAGTGGTTCGGAGATTCTTTGAGAAGGTCGAGGTCGTTTAAGAGCGCCTCGAGCACCTCCTCGCCCGCCTCGGAGAGCGTATCGAGAACGACCGTTTCCGTTCCGCCGAAGAGCGAGGTCCCGCCGGCAAGGTCACGGATGAGTCCGTCCTTCCAGTCATCGGCTGTCACCGTGCGCGTGTCTGCACCATCGTCCGCAAGCGTGCGGAGAAACGTGAACGCTTTCGTGCGTACCGCTCCCGTATCATTTCCAAAGAAAGCGTAAATCATGGTCTGTTACACCCGTTCCATCTCGTCCCAGTTCCTCCCCGCCTTCGCCTCCGCGAGAATAGGGACGCCGCGTGCTTCCTTCTCAGGAAGAACTGACTCCATGATGTCACGGAGTTTCGGGACGATGTCCTTCACCCGCTCGTCCTTCACCTCGAAGACGAGCTCGTCGTGGACCTGGAGGAGCATCCGCACATCATCCTCGAGCTTTTCTTTCCTCAAAAACTCCGCGATGCGCACCATCGCGATGCGGATGAGGTCAGCCGCGGTCCCCTGCACCGGTGCATTGATGGCCATACGCTCCGCCTGCGCACGCATGAAGGGAAGTGCAGAGTTCATCCCGGGGAAGTATCGACGCCGGCCGAAGTGTGTCTCCGTATACCCGTTTGCGCGCGCGAAGGCCTTCACCTCTTCGAGGTACTCAGCGAGGCGGGTGAACGTGTTGAAGTATGCGTTGAAGAATTCCTGCGCCTCGGCGCGCGTCGTCGATCCGCCGAGGTTTTGCCGGAGCGCATTCACCCCCATGCCGTAGAGGATGCCGAAGTTGATAACCTTCGCCTGCCGGCGCATATCTTTGGTCACCTCCTCCGGCGCAACGCCAAACACGCGTGTAGCGACCCCCTGGTGGACGTCTTCGCCGTTTTTGAAAATCTCGATGAGCTTCTTGTCGCCCGAGAGCACTGCGGCGATGCGGAGCTCAATCTGCGAGTAGTCGATGGAGACGAGCGTGAAGCCGGGGTCGGCGATGAACGCACGCCGGATTTCACGCCCCTCTTCAGTACGCACGGGAATGTTCTGCACGCCCGGATTCTGTGACGCCATTCTTCCGGTAACAGAACCTGCCTGGAGAAATGTCGTGTGGAGCCGGCCGTCTGCGGCGACGAGAGTCGGTATGACGTCGACGTACGTCGAGGCAAGCTTCTGCACCTCGCGGTACCGGAGGATGTCGTCGATGATGGGGTGTTGGCCCCTGAGCTTCTCGAGCTCGGACTCCCGAGTCGAGCGCTGGCCGGTCGCCGTGTGCTTCTGCTTCTCCGGCGTGAGCCCCAGGGTGTCGTAGAGGACCTCGCCGAGCTGCTTCGGCGAATTCACATTGAACTCCTTCCCCACCGCCTCGTGCATCCGCTTCTCGAGCTTCGCAATCTCCCGGTGCATTTTCTTTCCGAGCTCCTTCAAATGAGTGACATCAATGCGGACGCCCGTCTTCTCCATCTGCCGGAGAACCGGCATGAGCGGGAGCTCGATGTCGCGATACACGCGGTCGAGCCCCTCCCTATTGAGCGCCGCGAGGATGTGCTTTCGTATCTCGGGTATGTCCGAGAGCCCGTGCGCACGGCCGTACTGGAAGATGTCGTCCTCGGTCGGGTTTGTCGTCTCGGATGAAAGAAGCCAGAGGGCAAGGCCGAGCTCGGCAATATCCTCCGGAGATAGGGTGGTTGCTGATACTTGTGCGGTTGCCGATTTTCCGAGAAGGTTCTCGACGCGGGTCCGGAGCGTCCGGAACCCGAGCTCAGCGAAGAGCGTGAGCACTTTCTCGAGGTCAATGCCCTCGCGCCACGTTGTCTCGGGAACAGAGAAGGTAATCGGCGCATCGCGGTGGATGGTCGCAAGCATCTTCGAGAACAGTGCTTCCTCCTCGTTTACTCGGAGAAGCTCAATCATGCGCTCCCGGATGCCCGCCTCTCTGAGAGCCCCTTCATTTTTCTTGAGCGTCTTGTAGATGTTCTCGACCGTCTTGAAGTGGACGATGAGCTCGGTCGCGGTCTTCTCGCCAATACCCTTCACGCCCGGGATGTTATCCGAGGGGTCGCCGCGGAGCCCCTTGTAGTCGGGCACCTGCGACGGGCCGAAGCCGAAGCGGCCGATGACCGCTTTTTCGTCGTAGAGCACCGTGTCATTGATGCCCTTCTTCAGGGTGTACACGAGCACACGGTCGTCGTCGACGAGCTGGAGCGTGTCCATGTCGCCCGAAGCGATGATGGTGCGGATACCCTTATTTTTCTTCAGTTTCTCGACGATGGTGCCGAGAAGATCGTCGGCCTCGAACCCCGGACACTCGTACACGGGGATGTGGAATGCACTGAATATGTCGCGCGAGCGCTCAATCTGCGCAACGAGTGCATCGTCGGTCTTTGCCCGGCCGGCCTTATAGTCCTTAAAGACCTCGTGCCGATACGTTGGTTCGGGGAGGTCGTAGCACGCGACGATGTGGTCGGGTTTGAGCTCCTCGGCAATCTTGAGGAGCATCGCGACGACACCGTAGAGCGCGCCGGTCGGCTCGCCGGTCGGTGAGGAGAAGTCGGGGAGCGCGTGGTAAGCGCGATGGAGAATCGCGTGTGCGTCGAGGAGGACGAGTGTCTCTCGCTCTCCGGCCTTTTGCTTTTTCTTTTTTTCTTGTTTACCTGCCATACGTAACGGTGCGGATGTCTCCCTCCTTGATGATGAGCGTGACTGGGTACGCGTCTTCCGGCATGAGGTTTTCAATCTTCTCCGGCCACTCGATGCAGACAATGCGGTCTCTGTCCCTGAGGAGCTCCTCAAAGCTGAGGATGCGCATCTCGTCGTCCGACTCAATGCGGTACGCGTCTATGTGCGTGAGCGTCTGGAACGGCCCGCCCGGCGCGGCCGCGTACGAGCGCATAATGACGAATGTCGGGCTCGTCACCTCCTCGGCGATGCCGAGACGCTTTGCGAGTTCCTTCACGAATGCAGTCTTCCCGGCGCCGAGGTCGCCCGAGAGTGCGACGGTGAGCGCCCGGCCGCTCTCTGGTCGCGCGGCAAGCACCGCCTCTGCGATGTCGCCGAGCTCCCCGAGCGTTCTGACCTCCCGCGTTTCCATCCGAGCATTCTACCACTTCTCCGAGAATTGCTCCCGAAAATGAAAAAGGCCGGTTTCCTAAGAGTAAACTCTTAGGAAACCGGCCTCGTGAGTACCAATGCTACCGATAGCATTGGTACTCTGCTTCGTACCTCATCCGGGGCACGTCTCCGCGGTCCCACTCCACGGAGAGGCGGAGTTCTCTGCGGATGCTCGGGTACCCCGCGCATCCGTCGAGCCGCCCGACTGCGCCGGCGAGAAGGAGGGGGCCTTCTCCGGAAATTCTTCCCTCCTTCCTGTCCGCGCTGACTCCTCGGAGAGGAGTCTCGCTCGAGCACCGGATGTAGCCGTGCTCGACGTCGCACCCGCCCCGGTACGTCTCGTGGCGGCTCGCTCCCTTCGCCCACTCGATGAGGGGCTGGAGCGCGCGACACTCACGGAAAACCGGGACGAGTGAAACGGGGTCCGGTTTCGTTTCGTACCGGTCAACCGGCCTGTACGGGAGGGTGCATGCCCCCTTGCTGTTCACGGCAACTGCGGTTGCAGTACCGGTCTCCTGCTTCACCGGAATCCCCCCGCACGCGGAGAGGATGACGGCGAGCAGAAAGCCCTCAACCACTTTGCAAAGAGCGTTCATTGTCCCCTCCTTGGGGTCAAGATTGAATTATCTCTATTATATCATAATTAAATACTCTGTCAATGCTTCCCACGCCGAAATGGCGGTTGAAAATCAAGCTTTTTGGGGTTTCCCGCGTGGTACGATGTCGGTATGGCACAGTTCGATGACTCTCAGATGAATGCGAAGGTCGAGGAGCTCCGACGACAGGAAGAGGAGCGCGTCGTCCGGACCCTTGCCCCCAAGTACGGGCACCCGTACGTGAACCTCCACGATGTCGCCCTCGACATTGCGACCCTGAAGCTCGTCTCCGAGGAAGATGCCCGGCGGGGTGAGCTCGCCGTCTTCGCGCGGAGCGGAAGTTCCGTGTCTGTTGCGGTCCGAAACCCGAAGCACCCGGAGACGCCCGGGGTGCTCGAGAAACTCGCCGGACTCGGCCTCGTCCCGACCCTCTACCTTGCCTCCCTCCCCTCCCTTGAGCACGCCTGGGCGCGCTACCACGACGTCGAGAAGACCGTCGCACAGGTGCACGGCGTCCTCGACGTCGACCCGGAGATGATTAAGCGGTTTGCGACCGAGGTGAAGACGCACCTCGACGTCGCCGCAAAGGTTGCAGAGCTCACGCGTGAGAACAGCGTCACGAAGACGAGCAAAACCATCGGCCTGGTCTTCGGCGGCGCACTCGCTCTCGGCGCCTCAGACATTCACATTGAACCCGGTGCACTTGCGACCCGCATCCGCTACCGCCTCGACGGCGTCCTCTTCGATGTCTGCGATATCGACAGAGAGGTGTCTGCCCACGTCATCTCACGGCTCAAACTCCTCTCCGGCCTCAAGCTCAACGTGAGGAAGGAAGCGCAGGACGGCCGCTTCACGTTCGACATCGGCACGCGCGAGGTTGAGGTGCGCTCCTCGGTCATTCCCGGGGCGTACGGCGAGTCCATGGTGATGCGCCTCCTCGACCCGTCATCCTCCGCATTCAGAATTGAAAACCTCGGTCTCTCCGACAAGCTCAGGGAGGTCGTTGAGGAAGAACTCGCGCGTCCGAACGGCGCCATTCTCACGACGGGACCGACGGGGTCGGGAAAGACGACCGCGCTCTATTCGTTTCTTCTCCACATCCACACACCCGAGGTGAAGATTATTACCATTGAGGACCCGGTCGAGTACAAGCTCCCCGGCGTCGTGCAGACACAGGTGTCCGAGTCATACTCGTTCGAGGAGGGGCTTCGCTCGGTCCTGCGCCAGGACCCCGACGCCATCCTCATCGGTGAGATTCGCGACCGCGAGGTGGCGGAGACAGCAATCCACGCGGCGCTCACCGGCCACCTCGTCTTCTCGACCCTCCACACGAACAGCGCCGCCGGGGCCTTCCCTCGCCTCATCGACCTCGGCATCGACGCAAACATGATCGGGAGTGCCGTGAACCTTATTCTCGGACAGCGCCTCGTCCGCCTCCTCTGCACTTCATGCAGGGTTGAGCGCGAGATGACGACCGAGGAGCATACGCTCATCCACCGCATCATGGAACAGCCCGTCGCCATTCACACGCTCTTCGATGCGAAAGGGTGTGACCTCTGCGGCGGGAGCGGGTACAAGGGCCGCGTCGGCGTGTACGAGGCGATCCGCATCGATGATGCGGTGCGTGAAGTCATCCGCATGGATACACAGGAGAAGGCCATCCGTGAAGCATCAAAACCGCAGGGCATTCCGACCATGCAGCAGGATGGGGTTATGAAGGCGCTTGGCGGCCTCACCTCGCTCGACGAAATTTCCCGCGTACTCGACCTCCACAATGTGGGGTAATATGAAACCCCGGAGGCCTCTGGCCCCCGGGGTTTCATGCAACTTGGTCTACCTTCGGTCAAGGAGACGGCTCTCGGGTCACGTGCTATATTCGAAAAAGTAGCGACTCCGGAACGTTCCTTGCAAGCAGCATCGAATAGATAACCCTATAAGCAATAGCTTCCCGGAAGAAGTGACACTCAAGAGCTAAGGAATACCCCAGCGATCACGCTCAAGGCGGGAACCAGAGTACCCTCGTTCTTAGTGCCAAGTATTGCTTAGAGGGTTATCGATTCGATAGAAATAAAACCGACACCTCCGCTCGTCGTGAAAAGAAAAAACATCCGGGCAATCCCGAATGCAGGAACCAATTACGGACATTTTAGCACAGGAGCACCTTTTGTCAATCCCCTCACCTCGTGGGGGTTTTTCGTATACAATGGTGGCCATGAACGGCATCCCCGAGCCACGCCCCGCCTTCGAGCGCGAATCAGTCGGTAACCTCGACCAGACACTGCGGCCGCAGTCGTGGGACGAGTACGTCGGACAGCCAAAAATTAAGGAGAACCTGCGTATTCTCCTTACCGCTGCCCGGGAGCGCGGGCATGCGGCCGAGCACATCCTCCTCTACGGCCCGCCGGGGCTCGGAAAAACAACGCTCGCGCACCTCGTCTCGAAGACCCTCGGTACGAACATGCGGACGACCTCCGGCCCGGCCATCGAGCGCGTCGGCGACCTCGCCGCCATCCTCACGAACCTCTCCCCCGGAGACGTTCTCTTTATTGACGAGATTCACCGGCTTAGCAAATCCATTGAAGAGGTGCTCTACCCAGCGATGGAGTCCGGCGTCCTTGACATCATCATCGGCAAGGGGCCGTCGGCGCGCACCGTCCAGCTCGATCTTCCGCCGTTCACCCTCGTCGCCGCGACAACGCGCATTTCGATGCTCTCCTCCCCGCTCCGCTCGCGCTTCTCCGGGGGAACGTTCCGTCTCGAGTTCTATTCTGATGATGAGATTGCGGCAATCCTCCGCCGGTCCGCGGAGCTCCTCGGCGTCTCGGCCTCCGAGCCGGTGCTCGCCGCAATCGCAAAGCGATGTCGTGCGACGCCGCGCACCGCAAACTACCTCTTGAAGCGCTGCCGGGACATGGCTCAGCTCGAGGGGAAGGACCTCGACGAAGACATCGTGGGGAGGACCTTCCACCTCCTCGAGATTGACGAGCTCGGCCTTACCGGACCGGACCGTTCGCTCCTCTCGACCATCATCACGAAGTTCGGCGGGGGGCCCGTCGGCCTCAACACGATTGCGGCGGCGACCGGCGAGGAGATGGCGACCATCGAGGATGTCTTCGAGCCGTACCTCATCCGGCAGGGTCTCCTCGAGCGCACTCCGCGCGGGCGCGTTGCGTCCGCCCGGGCATACGAGCACCTCGAAGCATAGAAATATTAAGAAGGAGCTAGAAAAGATAAAAGAGCATAATAATATTCAGTAGGCATGAGCGGACATAATAAGTGGTCAAAGATTAAGCGGAAGAAGGGGGTTGCTGACGCGGCGAAGAGCAAGGTGTTCAGCAAGCACGCGAGTCTCATTGCGGTCGAGTCGCGGAAGGCGAAGGGAAACCTCGCCTCACCGGGCCTCGCCGCCGCGATTGAGCGCGCGAAGAAGGACCTCATGCCGAAGGAGAACATCGACCGCGCCGTCCTGAAGGGTGCCGGAGCCGAGGGTGCGGCGCTCACCGAGGTCCTCTACGAGCTCTACGGTCCCGGAGGCGTCGCTATCATCATCACTGCCGTCACCGACAACCCGAACCGCACGACGCCGGAGATGCGCCATCTCCTCAAGGAGGCCGGGTACGAGCTCGGCGGACAGGGATCTGCACTCTGGGCGTTCACAAAAACTGCGGAGGGATACGTTCCGAACACACCGCTTTCCCTCTCCGACGAGGACGGCGGAAAACTCGCGGACCTCATCGAGGCGATTGAGGAACATGGTGATGTCCAGGATGTTTACACAACCGCCGATGAACCAGCCGAATCCTAACTGACACTGCCGTGAAAGTGCTTGCGCTCGATCCGGGGTATGACAGACTCGGCATTGCCGTGCTTACCGGCTCCGGGAGTGCGCCAGCGCTTGCGTACTCCGGGTGTCTCACGAGCACAAAGGGGGCGCCGATGGCGCTCCGCCTCTCTGAAATCGGGAAGGCGCTCGCCGAGCACCTCGCCGAACACCAGCCGGACGCGGTTGCCCTCGAGACGCTCTTCTTTAACAAGAACGTGAAGACCGGCATCGATGTTGCACAGGCGCGCGGAGTCATTCTCTACCTCGCCGCGGTTCACGGTACCCCTGTCCTCGAGTTCAGCCCGCAAGAGGTGAAGGTTGCGGTGACTGGGTACGGAAAGAGCGACAAGCGCGCGGTCCTCGATATGGTCCGGCGGCTTGTTCCGGGGGTGCCGGAGGGGGCGTACGATGATGAGTACGACGCCATCGCTGTCGGCATCACAGCGCTCGCTCACCACCGGGGATAGACTCCCCCCGGTTATTCTGTTGCAGAAACGGGGGGATTCTGATACAAAGATTTCCGAGTAATGTAACACCGTATAATGTTTTCAGCACAGAACAATTTCAATCTTGAGGAAGAGGAAGAGGACGCAACCATAGATGACGCACTCCTCGGAGAGCTCGACGACGACGCGCTCCTCGATGAGGAAATCGATCCGCTCGCAAAAGAGGTCATCGATCCGCTCGCGCTTCCGGAGGAAGATGAGGAGGTTGGCGAAAAGGCCTTCGAGGAAGGAGGTGACGAAGAGGACGAAGACCTCGATTACGATTCGTTCGACGACCGAGACGAGTTGTAACCGAAACATAAGGGGCACCGCCCCTATATTTTTCGAGTCCGTCGATTCATGCGCCTTCCCGGCGCCTTGAATCGACGCCGGAGTCAAAATTGTGTACGAGCTCTGTTGCAAGAAATCCGGCACTCGCCGGATTTCTTGTGCTCCGCTACGGGAGCAGTTTCACAAACCTCCGCTTCCCTATTTTGAGCGTCACCGGCGCTTCGACTGATTCAGGAATTTCTGTGAGCTTCTCGTCAGTTTCTGCGTTGCGCACCCCGCCGGCGTCGAGGAGGCGGCGGAGCTCCGACTTCGATGCGACGATTCCTCCAGCGACAAGTCCCTCCGTGTACGGCACCTCGACCTCAGTGAGGTCTTCGGGGATTCCCTTCTTCTGGAATGTTTCAACGAAAGCGACCTCCGCCCCCTCTGCGGCCTCCTCGCCGTGGTACATGCGGACGATTTCGCGGGCGAGTCGCATCTTCACGTCGCGCGGGTTTCCCGTTTCTGCCTCGTGCACCATCGCTGCAACTTCCGGGAGCGGAATTCGCGTGCACATGGTGAGGTAGTTTCCAACGCTCTCATCTTTCATGCTCATCACCTTCCCGTACATATCGGATGGTTCCATGGTGAGGGTGACGGTATTCCCCCAGCTCGAGCTCATCTTCCGTCCATCGGTACCCTCGATGAGGTGTGTGAGGAGAATGTCCTGCGGAACCTGTCCGTGGCGTTCTTGGAGCGCCCGTCCGGCGAGCAGATTGAACCACTGATCGGTACCGCCGAGTTCAACGTCCGCCCCCACCTTCACGCTGTCGTACCCCTGCATCAAGGGATAGAGCACCTCACGGAGCGAGACGCGCGTCCCCGCATCAAGTCGGCGCCTGATGTTCTCGCGTGCGATGAAGTCGGCAACGGAGAAACAGTCCGCGTGCTCGCCAATCTCACGGTACGTGAGCGACTCGAGCCACTCAGCGTTGTGGTGGAACTCAACCTTCGAGACATCGAGTATCTTTCCCGCCTGCTCGAGGTACGTCGCCTTATTCTTCTCGACCTCTTCCCGCGTGAGCATCGGCCGTTCGCTCTCCTTGTCGGAGGTGTCACCGATGATGCCGGTGAAGTCGCCGACAATGAGAACAATCTGATGCCCGAGTTCCTGGAAGTCGCGGAGCTTGAGGAGCGGAATGGAGCGCCCGAGGTGGATCGAGGGGCTCGTCGGGTCGATGCCGAGCTTCACGCGAAGCTTTCGGCCGGAGCAGAGTTTCTCCCGGAGCGATTCCTGGTGCACGACACGCTCAACCCCGCGGGTGAGGAGCTCGTCAATCTTCTGTGGGTCGGTGGAGACCATACGTGTTTCGAATTCTACCACACAAACCGTGTGTTTATGTATGGACGATACGGTGCTACTATGGCCGTATGTCACGGTTTGGGAGGTGGGTCCGCACCCACACAAAAGAGCTCCTCATCGACGCCACCATCGGTATTTTCGTCGTGGGCCTCATCGGTACCGGCGCGGTCCTCATTTGGATTTCCACGCTCGACATTCCTGACCTCTCCTCATTCGAGGAGCGGCGGGTCCAACAGTCGACGAAGATTTACGACCGCACCGGCGAGGTGCTCCTCTACGACCTTCACCAGGATGTGAAGCGGACCGTCGTCCCGTACGAGGCGATTTCTCGACACATCAAGAACGCAACGGTCGCCATTGAAGACGACACGTTCTTCGAACATAAGGGTGTCCGCCCCCTCGCCATCCTCCGCGCCGCCTACGACAACCTCGCGGGGGGTGATCTCCTCGGAGGCCGCGGCGGCTCGACTATCACCCAGCAGGTCATCAAGAATTCCATTCTCGAGCGCGAGAAGACGCTCACGCGGAAAATCAAGGAGATGATACTCGCGTTCCGCCTCGAACAGGTCCTCACGAAGGAGGAAATTCTCGGCCACTACCTCAATGAATCACCGTACGGCGGCACCATCTACGGCGTCGAGGAGGCCTCGCTCTCATTCTTTGGAAAGCGGGCGAGTGATGTGACGCTCGCCGAGGCGGCGTACCTCGCGGCGCTCCCCCAGCTCCCGACGTACTACTCGCCGTACGGCAACCACATTGATGCCCTCGAGCGGCGAAAGAACCTCGTTCTCGACCGGATGCTCGAGAACGGCTTCATCACCGAAGAGGAACATGCGGGGGCAAAGCTTGAGAAGGTTGAGTTCCGGCCGCAGGTTGCAACCGGTATCCGTGCGCCCCACTTCGTCTTCTACGTCCGCGACTACCTGATTGAAAAGTATGGTGAGGAGTCGCTCGCCGAGCGCGGCCTTCGGGTTATCACCACACTCGACTGGGAACTCCAATCGAAGGCGGAAGAGATTGTGAAGGAAAAGGCGCTCTACAACGAAAAAACCTACAACGCCGAGAATGCGGCACTCGTCGCCACAGACCCGACGACGGGACAGATTCTTGTTATGGTGGGCTCCCGCGACTACTTCGACACAGAGATTGACGGAAACTTCAACATTGCAATTGCGGAGCGTCAGCCGGGCTCTGCCTTTAAGCCGTTCGTGTACGCGGCCGCCTTCAAGAAAGGATACTACCCCGAGACAGTCGTGTTTGACCTTAAGACCCAATTTTCGGCTCGGTGTGAGCCGGACAACTTCTCCTCGGAGGGTAACTGCTACTCCCCGGAGAACTACGACCATAAGTTCCGCGGGCCGGTATCGCTCAGGAGCGCGCTCGCGCAGTCCCTCAACATCCCCGCAGTAAAGGTGCTCTACCTCGCCGGTATCGCTCCCTCAATCAAGCTCGCTCGCGACCTCGGACTCACAACCTTAACCAACCCCGACCAGTATGGACTCACCCTCGTCTTGGGAGGCGGCGAGGTGAAGCTCCTCGAGATGGTCGGTGCGTACGGCACCTTTGCACACGAGGGTGTGCGGAACGAGCTCCAGGGCATCCTCCGCATTGAGGACAGCCGCGGGGAGGTGCTTGAGGAGTTTGAGGCAGAGGAGAAGCGCGTACTCGACCGCAACATCACCCTCCAAATTTCTGATATCCTTTCAGACAACGAGGCACGTACCCCACTCTTCGGTCCGAACTCACCCCTCCACTTCCCAGGAAGGGATGTTGCCGCAAAGACAGGAACAACAAACGACAAGCGTGATGTGTGGGTGGTTGGTTACACACCAAACCTCGTCGTCGGCGCGTGGGCAGGAAACAACGACAACCGCTCAATGAGTGAGATTTCAGGTCTTGTCGTCTCACCGCTCTGGCGCGCGTTTATGGATGTTGCACTTCCTAAGTTCCCCATTGAGACGTTTGGGGAGCCGCCGCGAACGCCGGACACCGTGAAGCCGATTCTCCGCGGCATCTGGTTTGATGCAGGGGAGCTCATTAGTGAATCGGGAGAGGTGTCTGAGCTGAGCGTCGAGAATGTTGTCCGCGGCGCCCATGACATTCTCTACTTCATCAATAAAGAGGATCCTTCTGGGCCGACGCCTCCGGACTGGAATGACCCTCAGTTTGCGCTCTGGGAATACCCCGTATCGCTCTGGAAGACGGGGCTCCTCCAGGCGGAAAACTAAACCTCACACAATCTCCCGTGGTGTGTTCTGTGGTCCGAGGACATCCTGCATTTTGGAGAGAATCTCTCTTTTATTAATGAGGATTTCTGTACGGAGTGGTCCGGACATCTTAAGGGTGAGGGTCCGTGTCCGTGGGTTGTACACACACTGGTTCTGTGTAATGTGAATATTTGGCACCCCACCCGCAACAGCGGTAATGAAGGCGTCCACAACGCTCCTCTCCGGCGCACGGAGTATTTTTTTATACTTCTCAAAAAGGGCTCCCGCCCGCACAATCCCCTCACCGCGCTGTTTCTTCCTATTGCCTGATTTAGGGAGCATGGCTGTACTTATTGATGGTGATAGTGCTTTGCGCGTCGTTTTTCTTCTTTATTGAAGAAAAAACGACGGACTCAGAAATTATGGTTATTTCCTCCCTTAATTTCTGGTCACTTATTCATCGGCATGACCAAGTAGCGGAGGGATGTGTCGTGGAGGTTTTCCACCACCATCGGCCGGCCGACGCCCGCGCACTTTATACGGACGCTGTCATCGGTTACGTGTGGTACCACCTCATGGATGTACCGTTGGTTGAAGTTGAGGGTGATATCCTCCCCATCAACACTCGCGTGTACCGTCTCTGTTGTTGATCCGGTGTCTCCACTCTGCGCCTGGAGGGTAAGGGAGCCCTTAGTTGCAATAAGGGTGAGTTGCATAAACTTATTCAGGAAGATGCTCGTCTTTTTAAGCGCCTGAGTAAGATCGTTTGTGAGAAGGGTAATTGTTGTTTTGTACTCTTTTGGAATAATCTGTTCGTAGTCGGGGAAGGTTCCATGAACGAGCCGGGAGGTGATGTATATGTTTCCAACAGTAAGAGCACACTGATTTTCACTCATAGTGAGTTCGATAGTGCCCTCTGTCCCTTCCGCGACATGTGCAAGTTCGAGTGCATTCTTATAAGGGATGAGTATTGGGTCGGTGAGCGACACCCCTTTCTGGGTGATTGTTTTCTCCATGAGGCGGAATGAGTCAGTGGCGACAAAGGTGAGGGTATGCTCTCGTTTTTGGTGTATGTAGACACTTCCTAATTCCGGCTTTATTGATGATTGTGACGCAGTGAATGCCGCTGTTTTAATGCCGAGGGTGAAAAGCTGGCTTTGGAGTGTAATCGGCTTACCTGATACTTGCGGTATAACAGGAAAGTCTTGCGCACTAATGCTCTTTATTTCTGTTTTTGAAAATTTTCCATCAATAATGAGTGTGTCACCTTCTGTACTTAGGGTTGTTTTTGATTGTGTGGTGAGGTTGATGGTGTGGAGGAGGAGGGTTGCAGGAACAGCAATAACGCCCTCCTCTTCCATATCAATAGAGAGTGTCCCCTGAATACCAATCTCAAGATTTGTTGCCCGTACGGTGAGTATCCCCTTTTTTGCTTCAAGGAGCACACACTGGAGCACGGGGAGTGTGCTGTGTTTTGTGCTTATCCTCGACACAACGTCGAGAATTTCACGAAACTTAATTGTATCTACCTGTATGTGCATAACTGGTTATTTTTCTTTTTTTAAAATCCAACTACTCCTACTATTATCTATGTGGATGTGTGTATAACAAGAAGAAACTCGTTCTTTGTTTAGTTTTTTATATAGTCGACACTGTGTATGGGTGTGAGTAGTGGTGTGGCCACCACGCTGTGTGTGGGGGTAATGTAAGAGAAAACCAATTCCCTACACCTACTCTTTAAGTACTCCCCATACCCACAAACACACATTCACCACACTATACACACCCTATAAAGAACAGAGAACACAACAAGAAAACACCCACTACTTGAGTAGTAGGCGAATCTGCGACACTTCCTCCTCCAACTCAGGGTCTTCCTTAAGCTCACGCTTAATTTTTTCACATGAGTGGATGACGGTGGTGTGGTCTCTCCCACCAAGCTTCTGCCCAATTGCAGGGTACGATACCTGAAAGTCTTCACGGAGTATGAACATGATGAGCTGGCGCGGCTTCACCACCTCCTTCCGCCGCGTCTTCTCATAGATACTCGCAGGCTCTATGTCGAAGTATCGTGCAACCTTATCAACCACATCAGAGACTGCGAGCGACTTCCGCGGACGTGTGCTGTTCTTAATAAGCATCTTCACCTCATCGAGCGAGAGCGTCCTCCCAAGAAGCTGTGACTGACAGAGGATGGTGTTGAGCGCACCCTCAAGCTCGCGAATGTTCCCCTCAATAGTGTTGGCGAGGTGCTCAACAACGTCGTCGCTTAAAGTGAGGCTGTTCTGAGCCGCCTTTGAGCGGAGAATCGCCGATCGGGATTCAATGTCCGGCTGAGGAATATCAACAATCATGCCCTGTGAGAACCGGGACTGAAGGCGCGCCTCCATATTCGACATGAGGGAAGGATGCACGTCGGACGAGAAGACAATCTGCTTGTTGTTGTCATGCATCGCATTGAAGAGGTGGAAGAGTTCTTCTTGCGTCTTCTCCTTATTCATAAGGAACTGCACATCGTCCATAATGAGAACGTCGTACTGGCGGTATTTATCCTTGAAGCTGTTCGCGGTGCCGTTCTGGAGCGCGTTCATGTAATCGACAGTGAACCGCTCACTCGTGACGTAGAAAACTTTTTTCCCAAGACGCTTCAGTTGATTGCCGATTGCCTGAATGAGGTGCGTCTTCCCGTGCCCCGTCTTCCCATAGATGAAGAGGGGGTTGTAGGCGATGCCCGGCTTATTTACCACAGTAATAGATGCCGCATGTGCGAGCTCATTGAACGGCCCGACAACGAAGCTGTCGAAGGTGTACTTCGGGTTGAGGTTGTCGCTCTTGTTGATGTAGTACTCCTCGAGGGGGAGGGCGGCATTCACCGTCTGTTTCTTCGAGGATTCCTGCTTCCGGTCGCTCTTCTGGACGACAACGTACTCGACGGAGCGGGCGTGCGGGGTGAATTCACGGAGCGTTTTCAGAATGAGGTTTTGGAACTTGTCCGCGAGCCAGTCCTTCACAAACACACTCGGGACACCCAAGGTCACCGTCCCGTCCTCAAGGGAGACGATGTGGGTATCCTTGAACCACGTCTTGAAATTTGCTGGGGTGATGGAGAGCTCTATATTCACCAGGGCGTCGTCCCAAAGTTTCTTCACGTCGATTTGTTCCGTTTGAATAATGCTTGTCGCAATGTTTGAAATGGAACTCATACGAGAAGAAAACAGGTAATGAAATGTAATTATACTTACCTGTGGAAAACTGTAAACAAATCAGGAAATGCAACGTGGAAGCGGGGGGATGTACTGGAACGTGTGCACAACGTGTGGAGAACAATGTATACAAGAAAAAGCAACAGGTCCAGGAACGAGGAGATTGATTTAGCGGAGAATGTGGTGTACAGTTCCCTGTAATCAACACACACGTATATGCCAAAGCGAACCTACCAACCAAAGAAGCGCAAGCGGGCGACAACCCACGGGTTCCTCGCGCGTACAAAGTCGAAGACGGGCAAGAAAGTACTCGCGAAGCGCCGGCAGAAGGGCCGCGCGAAGCTCGCTGTCTAGCCCCGGAGAATATGCTCCCCAGAAAAGAACGATTGAGTAGGCAGGAATTCAATCGCTTTTTTTCTTTAGGTAAGCGTCTCCACTCTCCCGGCCTTACCGCCGTCTACGCCGCGCACCCGGCACTCCACGTTTCTGTCGTTGTGCCGAAGAAGGTCTCACCGAAGGCGGTTCAGCGGAACAAGATTCGGCG
Source organism: uncultured Candidatus Saccharibacteria bacterium (assembly GCA_964423385.1). Lineage (GTDB taxonomy): Bacteria > Patescibacteriota > Minisyncoccia > Phycocordibacterales > UBA918 > Damh-18. Next base: position 28,671 of record CAYRER010000002.1, read on the forward strand.
GAGAATCTATGATATTGTGAGACGCTACCGGACCGAGCGCGGCACCCGGGGAGTGTTCATCTTCATTACCAAGCCCGCGGCCGCGGGAGCGCCGTACGCTGAACTCCAGAAGGAGGTTCACAGTCTCCTCTCCCGCATACCAGCATAACCAGCACCCATGAGCTTCATCTGGCACACGATATTTTTTGACCCCGTCTACAACACCCTCGTCTTCTTCATCGACGTGGTGCGCGGCGGCGACGTCGGCATCGCCATCATCTGCACCATCATTCTCGTAAAGCTCGTCATCCTTCCGATTTCGCTCAAGGCGGCGCGCACCCAGCTCCTCATGCGCGAGCTCGAACCGAAGCTTGCTGAGGTGAAGGAGAAGTATAAAGATAACCGCGAGATGCAGGCAGTGAAGACCATGGAGCTCTTTAAGGAAGCTGACGTGAACCCTTTCTCGTCAATCTTCCTTCTCTTCCTCCAGATTCCCATCGTTATCGCCCTCTACTTCGCGGTGTACTCCGGCGGCGGTGTTCCCCTTCCCGCCATCAACACGGCGCTCCTCTACTCTTTCATTCCGACACCCGAGACGGTGAACATGATTTTCCTCGGATTCATGGACATTACCGCAAAGAGTCTCCCCCTCGCCCTTTTGGCTGGTGCGACACAGTTCATCCACACACACCTCTCTCTCCCTCCGCAAAAACCGCGTGACCCGAAAGCAGAGCCGAACTTCAAAGACGACTTTGCGCGGAGCATGCAGGTGCAGATGCGGTACGTCATGCCTATACTCATCACCGTCGTCGCGTACACGCTCTCGGCATCCATCGCACTCTACTTCTTTGTGAGCAACCTCATGGCCATCGCGCAGGAGTACGTCGTGCGCAGGCAGGGCCTCAAGTCCTCCCACTAGAACATAAAAAAGAGAAGGGACGGCCCCCCGGCCATACCAGGGAAACAAGCAGCACGTTCGGAGTGGCTCGCGCAGACATCCAGCTGCGGGATGGGGTCGTATACTGTAATCCCCCACTTATATTATAAGACACGGCCGTACGTTATAATATATCTGTTTATATGAAGGCGGATAATCAAAAAAGTCTCCGACAAAAAATCGGACCAATTGGCGAAGCGGTGCTCGTGAGCGTTGCTCTGGTTGGGACCATTTCCCTCCTTGCTCTCTTTCCCGGAATGACAGTTCTCATCGCTCCCTTTGTAAAAAAGAAAAAGTATTCACCGAGGCAGGCAATCCAAAGAAACGTCGACTCTCTTGTTCGTCAAGGATTCCTCAAGAAGACAGTTTTGAAAGACGGCTCTGTGCAACTGGAGCTCACCAGAAGGGGTAAGTTTGAGGCGTTGCTCCGATCCCCCAAAGAGGGTGATAGAAAAAGAAATAAATGGGATGGTCAGTGGAGAATTATTATTTTTGATGTTCCGGAAATGAAGAGCAAAATACGAAACGAATTGCGGAGAGGGATGCGCCTCTACGGGTTTAAACAGCTTCAGCAGAGCGTCTGGGTATATCCGTACGCGTGTGATGATTTCGTAAAAATACTCAAGCAACACCTCGGTGTATCGAGTGACGTGCTATACCTGAAGGTTTCCTATATCGAAAATGACAAACACCTTCGGAGAGAATTTAAACTCGCCTGAGGATAAGATGCTTATATCGTAACGTACGGCCGTACGTTACGATATAAATCTGAGTAAAACAGGAAGGAAAAAAGAGGCGTGGGCCGCCTCTTTTTTCGTGCCTTAGAGTGTCGTGTCGAACATCCAGAGCGTGTTGTCGTTCTTGTTGATGAAGTAGATGAGCTCACCCAGGGCATCAGTGCCGATTTTGCCGACATCCACCGCGCGCCCGCTTTCCGCGAGTGGGTCGCTCCAGAATGTCCACTCGTTCGTCTCCGCGTTCACGCTGAGAATGGTGTCGCTGTACGAGGTGAGCCCCATGTACCAGCTGTCCGGGAAGCTCCCCGACGAGAGCTCGTTCGGCACTCCGCAGTAGAATGATGCGGACGTCACGGGAATGCGGGTGCACTTCTCGGGAATGAGGGGAAGGGAGAGGTCTGTCGTCGTGCCGGCGTCTGACTGTGAGAGCGAAGAGACGCCTGCGTCCGTCACTTTCGTGATGACGACTCCGCTGTCGTACGGAAGGCCGGTGAGTCCGCGACCTCCGGCCGCAACGTACGCAAGCCGGCTCCCGTCGAGGCGGTAGAGAAAGCCGCGGGCGCTCCCGCTCGGTGTCGTGTAGACGTACGTCGGGTTTCCCCAGAGCACTCGGATGTCGCTAAGCGGAAGACTGAAGATTCTCTTTCCTGCCTCACTCTCGAGGTCGTACGAGTGTCCGGAGGAACCGGACACATCCGGGAGAAGGTACATAACGAGAGATGATGTTCCGCTCCAAGCAATCTCGCGTGCTCCTCTTGGAAGCGAGACGCCGGCGAGGTTGCCCGCGAGGGTATCAACAAAGCCGACTACGGTCGCCTCCTCTCCACCCGCAAGTGATGAGATGGCGACGTATGAGCCGTCGGCCGAGAATGAAGCATCACGCGCACCGGGAATGGTGGTGCCGGAGAGGAGCTTCTCCGTGCCCGTGTCGAGGTCGATGTGGTAGACGTGGCCGGTGCCCTCCTCGACGTAGAGAATGCCGAGCTCGGTGAACGTTGCTCCGGCGACGGGGCGTACGGTGAGCTGGCGGAGCTTCTCAGGAGCAGTATCCCCCTCCCCTGATACGTCAACCACCGGCTCGTCGGTTCGTTCAACAATTACCTCGGGCTCCGGGACGCTGTCGCCAAAGCCAAAGCGGGTAAATACCTCGTCAGCGCTCTTTGGAGCACCGTACATAAAGAGGTACACCCACACCCCCACGATGAGGAGGATGAGGAGCGCACCGATGCTGATGAGGATGGTTTTTTTCATTACTTCATACACATAATAGGCGGGCAAGAATTCCCAGCTTGGCCACCATATTGCGCAGCGGTACCCCCTCGTGAGGTGCACTCCTCCCGACAGTTAGGGGAACACCTCTTACCACCACTTCCGACCGCTGAGGGGTCGTCAATCAGGGAAGAGGTGCAAACACCCCGATTGTCAAAGATGTTTCTCGGCAAACTTTCAATAAATCCCACGACGGTAGGTGTTCCCCCTCCTCCGCCCGTGTTTGCTTTCGACGGCTTGAGCTCGATTTTGTCTGTGAGCTTAAGAACGTCGAGGTTCGTGAGTCCGGCGTAAATCGTGTTGAGAACAATGAACGGGATGAGGAGAATGCCGAGGCCGAGGAGTACCCCCTTAATGTCCTCTCTCGCTTCCTCCTTTTCCGTTACGATGTCTCTCATGCTGTACTTCACGCCCGCCATGCTTATCTTCACGACGCCGATGAGTCCGCCGATGCTGATGGAGAGGAGGTAGAGGGCATTGATGTATTCGGCGATGGAAGCCGTCTTCAAATCGGTGATACCGGGAAGTCCGACGAGCGGTGTGTACGTCGGTTTCCCTGTTTCCGCACCGAGCGCCGTGCCTGCGACGCCGATGAGGAGGAGCGCGAGCGGGTAGAACCACGCGGGGAGTGTCTTCAGCATGCGGAGTGCGGTTTTCATAGATTATTCAAAAAATGTACGGAAGGACCCTTCGACGACCTGGGGAATTCGCTCACCGGTCACAATCCGCAGGTTCACCTCCGCCTCCCCTCCGCTCCCGACCCGGCGGAGCGTAATGGCGTTCGGTGCTCCCGAGACTGCGTTCACCGGCGAGCCGCCTATGTCCCAGGAGAAGTCGGCACGGTCGGCAGAGGCCGGCATGTGGAGGAAGTACGGCTCGCCGTAGACGGTGATTTCATCGCTGATGAGAGGAAGGGGTCTTGTGACCGCACGTTCGAGGAGTCCCCGAAGCGGACTCTGCTCGTAGAAGAGGAGGCGGGGCTCCGCGGGAGTGAGCTCGAGTCGGCTTTTCCCCACGGTGATGCCGTCCGCGTTCACCACCGTGACGCTGATGGTCTTTCCCTCGAAGCGGGAGACGGTGAGGTCGAGTACGTTCTTTCCCTTCACCGGACCACCGAGGAGAACGGTCGAGTTCTCAGACCACTGGTACGTGTACGCTGAGGCGGGCGCCCCGGTCCCGTCGTTTACGACCGCGACTGCGCGCGCCCTCGACTCCGGACTCGGGAGCGCCCGTCCGCGGTAGAACGTAGGGACATACGTGTCGGCCTCGATGATGAGGTCTACCTGGGTCGGGATGATGCTCGTGTTCGCCTCAAACGCCGTCGTCCCGTTACGCGAGAGCACGACGCGCACGTTTTTCGTTTCGCCGAGCCCTCCCGCGGTGAGGCGGATGGTGCGCTCGTTTGTGAACGATGGTTCGAGGGCGCCATCCACGTACCACGAGACCGTCGCCCCGACCGTGCTCACCGAGTAGTCATTAAGGGACACCTCGGTGGTGCCGTGCGGAGTGGGAAACTGGGGATTCACAAGGAGAGACACCTGGCCCACACCCTGCGGAACAGAAAACTGGGCCGACACGAAAACGGGAAAAAGGAACGAAATGAGAAAAAGCGCCAGGGTAGCAGAAAATGACCGGGTGGCTGCGGAATCCATACGTATAGTTTACCACGCACATTGGTGCCGGAACGGCCTATTTAAACAGCGTCAGGAGCGCGGAGCGCTATGTTGAATACGCCCGAGCGCTCCCCGGAGGGAGAGGGCGACCTTGGTCTCCCGGAAGTGGACTGAAAGGACGAGAATTGTCGAGGCGGGGAGGATTCCCAGGAATGGAACGAGTTCGGTGGCGATGGCGAGCGCGTATCGCGTCCAGACCCCGCGCATCTTCTTCCCCCACCACCCGGCACCCATCCTGCTCAGAATCCAGAGAAAGAGGACGAGTCCAATAAGAAACGAGAGCGCGGTGGTGATAAGGACGCCAATGCCGGTGAGCTGGGCAGCATCGAGCAGGTCCTTGAGGAGCGCAATCGAAAAGATGATGCCCGGGAACGTCGGTTTCTCCGGAGGGTTCTTCACGAGAAGCTCCTCATTCCCCTCTTCGTACGCGACGCCCTCTGTGCGCGCGAGTTCCTCGAGCTCCCGTCGGATGAGTTCGGCCTCTTGGAACTGGCGACGTGTTCGGGAGGACTGCCCTTCCTCTCGTCGTTCATACTCTGAATCATTTGTCGCCTCCTCCCGCCCCGCCGTCGATTGTGCGAGGAGCTCCGACTGGAGCGTTCGTCCCTGTCGCTGGCGTGCAAAGCGAGAGGTCGTCGAAACAGCGTTCTGGATGCCTCGGCTCGCGTCAGCCGTGGTGAGTTTTTTAGCCGGTGTTGCCATATAGTGCTACTTCCCGCCCTGAAGCTCTGCACGCGCCTTCTGAATCTGGAGGAGTTGGGAGGGGTCTGAGGTGATGATCTGGTCTTCGGTATACGAGGCGATGACCTTGATGGCGACGTGCTTGAGGCCGACGAAGAAGATGCCCTCCCCCACCCCCGACTCGAGGAGCATAAACTTCTCCTCGTCGGTGAGGTTGAAGACGTTCTGGAGCGTGTCGACCGCGGTCGGCGACTGCTTCATCAAGAGCTGCATCGAGGAATTCGTAATCATCGGCACGCCGTACGGTGAGCGGAGGAAGTCGTCGACGTCCTGGGTAATCGTCGCAATGCCGAGGTAGTACTTGCGGCCGCGCTTCGCGATGTTGTGGAGGAAGGCCGCGGTGTCCTCCGACTTGAGCATCCACCACGCCTCGTCGATGACGAGGAGGCGCTTCTTGAGCTCACGCCTGACCGCACCCCAGATGTGGTTCGTGATGATGTACATCGCGATGGTCTTCAGTTCCTCCTCCATATCGCGGAGGGAGAAAACGACGAATTTCTGGTTGATGTCGACGTTCGTCGGTTCGTTCATGAAGCCGGCCCACGTGCCCGAGGTGTACTTCGTGAGACGCTGGACGAGCGACTCGCTCCCCTCCATGCCGGCCAAGACCATCTCGAAGTCAGAGAGGAGCGGCGGCGGGAGGTCGCGGTAGTCGCCGTTCCCCGTGATGTCCTTGAGCGCGTACACCTCGTGGAGTGCGGCATCGATGAGTGCGTCTTCCTCGGGTGTGAGGCCGCCGAGCATGAGGCGGAAGAGGCCGACGAGCTCGATGATGTGGCTTCGGAGGAGTTCCTTCGGGCTCTCGTCGGGCTGGGGAATCGGGAGGTCGAACGGGTTGATGTGGTGCGAGGATGAGAGCGAGATGTTGAAGAAGCGTCCGCCTGTCGCCTCGGCAAGATACTCGTACTCGTGCTCAGGGTCGATGACGATGACCTCTGCGCCGAACATGAGGGAGCGGAGAATCTCGAGCTTGGTCGTGTATGACTTCCCTGCCCCCGAGGTTGCGAAGGTTACCGAGTTGTAGTTGGTGAGCTTGAAGCGGTCGAAGAGAACGAGGGAGCTGTTGTGCCGGTTGATGCCGTAGAGAATGCCGGTATCCGAGGTGAGGTCGAACGAGGTGAACGGGAAGAACGAGGAGAGGGGCGACGAGTTGAATTTGCTGTGGACGAGAAGTTTGTCCTCGAGAGTCGGAATGACCGAGAGGAACCCCTCCTCCTGCTGGAAGAGTGCCGGTTTCAGGTACACGAGGCGTGTGTCGAGCATGCTCCGGATTTCCGTCTCAATTTTATTGAGGTCTCCCTCGGTATCGGCGTAGATGGCGATGTAGAGGCCGACGTTAAAGAGCTTCTCCTCCGCCTGCTGGAGCTTGTCGCGAAGTTCTTCGAGGTTTCGATATGCCGCATCGAGCTGGGGGTCGCGCACCATACCCTTGTTGGCGCGCTCGTTGATCTGGCTCTGCACCTCGGCGACCTTCTTCTGGAACTTCTTCAGGGTTTCGGCCGTGTCGATAGGATGAATGACGATGGAGACGTCGATTTCGCGCTCAAGGTTGATGACCGGCTCGAGCCAGCCATCGTTTAAGTACCGCGGATACGAGACAGCGAAGAGTACACGGGAGAGCTTCCCACTCACGTTGATTGAGCGCGGGGTAATGCTCACCGCAGACGGCGCGACGACGTCCGGCGTCGTGAGAATCGACGTTGTTCCGGCGGCTTCAACCGCCTCGGCTTTCTTCTTCTGTATAAAATCGAGAAGTCCCATGGTGTTTCCGGTCAGCGCTTCGGCGCCTTCGTTAAGTCTTCGGGGTTGAAGATGTGGTAAAAGAGCTCGGTGAGCTCCTCGGTGCCGAGGAGCGCGGTCCTGATGCCGATGCGGGAGAGCCCCTGCTCGACGACGGAAACGCGCTGTTCGAGCTGGGTGCGGTCTTCAAAGAACTTGTCTTGCGCACGCCTCGGGTCGCCCTTGCCTGTCTTGAGAATCTTTGAAATCCCCGTCACCTCGATGTTTCCCGGAGAGTACGGCACGACGACGAAGAAGTTCTTCGTCATAATGTCGACCTGCTCGGTAAACGAACTCACGAATTCAATGTACTCCCGGAGCTGGGTGCGCATGAGGTCGTTATCCTGCATACCCTCACGTTCACGGAGGATCTCGAGGTACGGGCGGATGTCGAGCCGGCGGGACTGCGCGTACACCTGCACGGAAAAGTCGATTGAGTTGAGGAAAGACTGGAACTGCGAGAGGATTGCCTGCTGTTCGTCGGACGACTTGAGTGCGAAGTTTATGGACGATGCGAGGAGGAGCATGCACATCTGCCCGCTCTTCAAGACCACCACGTCGTCGTGGATGTCAGCTACCGGGACGAATGCCTGTGTTGCGTTCTGCTTAGCCATGGTCGGTGTGGTTAGGTGGAAGGTCGAGGTTCCGGGAGAGTGCGGCAATGGAGCGCTTGCCGGTGAAGGAGAGTGACGGTGCCGATGTGGGCTCCGGGACCTCCGTCTTCTCGATGACCGATTGCACCTCGCTCTTTCGCCAGAGGTAGAGCTTCGCCTTCCCCGCGTAGGAGAGGAAGGCCTCGAGGAAGGCCGAGAACGGGCGATTGTTCACGCGGTGGAACGCCAAAGATGCCGAGAGGATTGCGAACGGGATGCCGACGATGATGAAGAGGAGAAACGGGAGCATGAGGAAGAGGATGACGAGGATGCCGACGCCTCCCGCGATGTACACGAACTGCTTCCACGTCAAAGGGCCGATGATTTTATCTTCAATCTCAATGAACTGTGGAACCTCAAAACGCATACGTATACGCACATTGTACCGCACTAGGCGGTATTCTTCCCGCTACGCCGTGGACGCGCTCACCGCATGTCGGTGAAGGGTACCTGCTTCCCCTCCTGCTCCTTCCGGACCGACTCGATGTCGGTCGCCATCGTGCGCTTTGGCGTGATGGCGCGCAAGACCTCCTCGCGGGTGAGCGGACGGTCTCCGCCTGTGGGCGGAGGAATGGGCGGAGGCGGAGGGGGAACCCGCGGAGGCGCACCGGCGGGCCGGAGCGTGAGCTCCTCGCGAATTTCCTTAGGGGCCGGTGGAACGTTTGGTGTTGGGGGGTTTTTGTAAAACCACTCCGGGGGTGTTTCCAAGGAAGATTCTGTTTCTACAGAGGCCTCACTCGGTCTGCTAGGAGATTTCCCAGAGGAAATCATCTTTTCCCGAGCCTCTTTCTCCTCCTGCTTCCAGATTGACTGGAACGTATACAACTCCTCCTCTACCGGGCGAAGTAAGAGTGTTTTAATGAGGGTGACCAGCTTGTCACATGTATCCAAAGGTAATCCAGTTGTTTCAGAAATATTGTCAGCGAGTTTGTGTAGAGGAGCATAGAATGCCAAGATGACCATAAGCTCGTTTTCAATAATAGGTAAGTAGGAGAGACTGATTCCAGTATAATTGAGAATGTTTTCGAGCTCACCTTTAAATTCGGGGCCGGAAACAATGTTTTTGACTTCAGGGAATTCCTCCAATCGCTTTTGGAGCATGAACTTCGCCGTATCGTAGGTAATTTCCATAGCTTGTTAGGTTTTTTCTTTCGGCAGACCCTTTTCAGCAGCTTTTCGTATTGCCTCGCCCGCCTCAACGTTGTGTTCGATAAGTCGCCCCGATGACCAAGTCGGTATTTTATTCTTAAGGAGGCTCGAATTCGAAGCCTCGAGAACGCCAGCGTAACCCCGGTCGTCCACAGAGGATGTCAGAAGGTCATTGTACTCCTTTTCAGCATCTGAAATTTGTTTCAAGAGGGCTTCTATTCCAATCCGTGCGCCGGCTTTTGCTTGCTCAGGCAAGGTCACATAGTTGCCCCAAGCGTCCTGTAGCTGTCTCTTCAGGCCAAGCTGAGGGTCATCTAGTATATTCTTCTTTTGTCTTATTAATCCAGCATTTCGGGACGGCTCCGCGTACGTGCTACCAATTATTCTACGCTGTTTTTCTTTTTCGTACGCAATTTCCTTCTTTTTCTGATCTTTTTCTAACTGATCAATCTGCGCCTGGATTGCAAGACGAGCAGCTTGGTTAAGTGCAGGATCTTCCAATTGCTTTCGCAACTGAGCGCTCTGGGCTTTGGTATTCCTCTGGGCATACTCCATTTCAGCCTTACGTGCCGCAACGCGAACATCATCATCATCAACGACACCGAGCGACTTCGCGAACTCAGATTCTTTCTTCTCAACCTCATCCTTTACAGTTTTGTAGCCACCCTTTCGTCCCTCACCAATATTCATTGCCCTACTCAAGTCTTTGTTCGCATTTCTCAAATCGAAAGAACTATCACCAACAGCGCGGCCGCTACGAAGCGCCTGTCGGGCAGCCCAGCCACGCAATCCTTTCTGAGCCGCGGCGTCCTTGAGTCCTCCTCGCTCTGAAATGTTGTGACCAAGGCGACCAACAGTAGCCCGCCCCATACGAGCTGCGAGCCCGAAGGACATTCCCCCGGCAAATTTCACCGCCATATCACCTCCTTTAATACCCATCTTCGTTGCGATGATGAGCGACGAAATCATGAAGAAGATGATGATTGCAAAGTTGAGAAGAGCGCTCACGTTATTCTCGAAGGAAAAGAAATCCTTGGAAAAATTGGCACTACCGGAGAGGCCAACACCCTGTGTGATTTTTATTGAAATGAGAATAAGGAGAAGGTATACCGGAGCAAAGAATGATTGACTTACGAGCTTACTCCACAAGTCTTTCGCGAAGTGTTCGGTCTGAGGAAAGACAGTTGCAGCAAACAGTATCGGGGAAGCAACCATAATGAGCACGAGTGTAATAAACCGAACAACGAGAAGAAGTGCACCAGCAAAAAATACGAACGCGGTAATAAGGAGGAAGAGGGAGCCCCCGACAAAAGTGCTGAAGTTGTTGTTTTTCTCGAGTGGTGTTTTCCCGGTTTGAGAATTGTAAAAGGTTACAAGCCGGAGACTATCTACAACAGTTGCAGAGAGGCTCCCCCCTGAGTCGATTACCATTGAGTTGTACACTTGGTACGCGGTGAAGTTGGAAAAGTCGATGATTGCTTTTGCGAAGAACAAGCTGAAGTTGATGAGGAGCGCCCCGATAATGATGCGTGAGAGGAAACGCTTCATCGTCGCACTATCGGGGTCGATGATGGTGCGGATGCCGATGTAGATGAAACCGAAGATAAAGGCGAGGTTGCAGATGTCGCGGATGAGCGACCAGAGGGTGTCGATGGTTTTACTCAAGGATCCCTGGACACTCTTTCCCATTTCAAAGACAGTGTATTTGAGAGCTGTTTCAAAAAATAGGCCTCCGAAGCGTGTAAACATTGCACTAAATTCAAGAACCGAATAGCCCACCGCATTCATAATTGAGTTTCCAATCTTTGCAGCCAGACCGCTATCTTGCGCCTCCTGTTGGGCGGAGACGACACCGTGTCCGAAGGACACAAGTTTTTCCGAGGAACTCCATTGGATAAAAATAGAAACCGGCGCGAGAAAAACAGCGAGCACGAAAAAGCCGAGAATCCCAGTTCGAAGTATTCGGTTGTTGAAGATGCTCCGCATACGTGTTATCCGCCCCCGCCGTCATCGCGCCCACCCCGGCATGCTCGGTCGACAGATTCTATGAAGGATGCGATGTCACTCTCGATTCGCGGAAGGGTCTGCCGCTCGAACTCGATATACTCGGAAGTGGTGTGGAGCACCCCGCTCGACTGGTAGGCGGTAAACTGGCTCAAGATTTTCTGCTTCGCTTCGGGAATTGATTTGGCGGAATACTTTCTGAGGAGTGCGAGAGTGACAGCCGGGTCGGCTTCAATATCATCGATAGTGGCGAGATCGTTCTGGAGCCCCTCGAGCTCACTGATGGTTGCTGATGCACGGGACTGTTCCTGGACGACTGTCGCACGATCCTGCCGCAGGGACGCCGGGAGCGCCCCAGCTTCGACACATCGTTCCTTTGTGGATGTTTCTGGTGGTTCATCTGCGTCTGGGTAGGCATCTTCGCGGTATGTTTCCGCAGTGCGAATCGCGTCAACCGCTCGGGTGATGAGGTCGAGGTATTTTCGCTCTTCGACGAGAATATCTCCAAATACTGAATCACCCGACCTCGGGTCGGAGGGGTCCCGCTCAGCATCCAGCCGATCGAAGACGCTCCCGCCTCCCCCTTGTGATTCTGTCGAGCCGAGGAGTCCGCCGACACCCCCGAGAATTTCACCGGCGAGCTGAGAAAAGAGTGCACCGATGAGTTCGTTCAGCTCGTCGGCCACGGTGAGTCGCTGGGTAGGGCTTCCAAGTGCTGTATTGAGCTGGGATTCAATGGCGGTTCCTGGAGTCACGAGGCCGCAGCTGCTCTCATCGAAGTTGTCTGGGTCATCGGGGTTTGGTTTGCAGTTCGGGTCCTTCATCGAAAAGAATCCTTTGCCGAAGTCGAGAAGCTTCTCCTGTTCATATTTCTCGCCCAAAATCTCAACGGTGAGCGCAGACTGCGCCTCGAGGAGTGCTCCGTAGGGGTTGTTTTGTGGATTCTGTGTGAGCTCATACCAGCCATCCCACCCGCCCTCCAGAAAATCTCCCCCAAGAAACCGATCCACATTGTTGGCAACCTGCGAGAGCGTACACTGCGCCTCATACCCACCAGACCGCGTCTCGCGGTATTGAACATCGAGCGCGAGCTTGATGTCGAGCGCAAAGGGCGAGCAGAGTCCTTTGAGCGGACCTCCGGCACCCCAGATGAAGTTCCCGGCAATCTTGTCGCCGATATCGGTCATGAAATCTTCAAAGTTGGTAACGAACGCCGGACTGCCCTCAAATCCCGACTTAACCCACTTTGTCGTGGACTGAATCATCTCCTTGATTATGATATTCACGAGCGACCAGGCAATAGCGTCGAGGCTGAATTCCTTGAGTTTCAAGGCGAACGTGAGACCACTCTCAATCGTTGTTTGTGCAAATGTGCCCCACGTCCCAAGGTACACAGAGGGGTTGGTTTCAAAGCTCGGAACGGCACGGGCCTGCTTCACTTCCAGAGTATGTGAGACAGGAGTAAAAATGAAACCAAGAATAAGAGTCCCTGCAACTATCACGGAAAGGAACTTTCTTTTTGGTAGGGGGGTGCTCATGTTTCAAAAAGATAAAATGCTGCCCCCGGCTCATCATTTTCATAGTTCACTCCGTACTGACTGAGCGTCTTTGCAATTGTCTGAAGGGCGTCATAAAGTGCCTGGGCATCATTTTGATACCCCCGTATCCGGGCGAGCGCATAGAGGGGGTCGGTGAACGCCACCTCCATTGCTTCTATGTCCGTGCGGATTGCTTCGGTTGCGGTGAGGAGTTGCAGGTGCTCTTCAACAAGAGGGGTGGGGACAGGTACAACAAGCAGGTCAGAAAGAACCTTTTCATAGACGGTACGAATCGGTGCGAGTTCCTTGAGTAATTCAGGTTCGTTCGCTTCCAGGGCTCGCTGGAGAATAAGTGCCTCGTTCTCATTTTTAACCGAATGACGCTGAACACTCCCCGCAACATCGTTTCCGTACATCCGTACCGATTCGGGAGAGGAGGGAACTTGAATAACATCGAGCCGGGTGTAGCGCCGCGCCTTCGCACTCGATTCGATTGCAGAAACGGCGCTTCCGACGAGCGCGGTGGGGTCACTGAAGTCCGCCCCCCGCATCTTCCCCTCAAGGTAGTCCTGGAGGAATGCCTCGGAGAATCTCCCGGTGAGTGTCGTCGGCTTTTCGTAGGGTCCGGTATCCTCCTCGCCGAAGAGTGCCGTTGACGTAGAAATTGAGATTGTTTCGAAGGCGCGCCCAACCAGGTTTTCTTCCCAGTCCTCGACACCGTCCCCGTCAGAATCCCGGGTGACAATAGCGGTACGTTCGGGCGCTGGAGCGACGATGATTGAGCCGGGCTCACTTGCCCCGCCCCTCCCGCGTACCCAAAAGGCACCGAGGATGATGAGGGTCCCTAAGAGTAGTGCACCTCCTATACGAAATGTCCCTTTCACACGAAAGTTGGGTACACATAAAGTATAGCAATTTATGTGGGAAGACTGTTGATTTCTAAGGGAAAACCTGTGGTTAACCAGCTCCTATTTCGGGGACTTTTTGTGGACAGAGAGAAGTCTGGCGAGTGAGAGCCATACCGTGAGCGGAAGGTCTTCCCCGCGCGCGTCCGCGGCTATCCCGAGTGTGGAAAAAGTGTGGGTAAGCTGGTCCCGGTTCCACTTCCCCGAAAGGTTGCCGATGAGCTGCTTTCGCTTCGACTTAAAACCCTCGTGGATGAGCGTGAAAAAATCCTCAGAGCCGAGCTTTCCGAGCCGTTTCTTCGAGATGTTTGTGACGGCGATGATGGCTGAATCTACCTTGGGCGGTGGCGTGAAGTTCCCCGGCTTTACCGTCTCTACGTACCGCGGGTCGCCGAAAATCTTGACGGAGAGGGAGAGGAGGGACTCTTTCGGGTCTCGGGCGATGCGCTCGGCAACCTCCCGCTGTACGAGAAAAACCAAGGTTTTCGGCTGTATGTTGCCCTCGAGGAGGGTCCGGAAAAGGAGCCCGGAGAGATAGTAGGGGATGTTCGCCACAACCTTGTATCTCCGGTTCTTGAGGCCGAGTTCCACAAGTCCCACCTCCCGGACGTCGCCGTGAATGAGAATGAGCTTTTTATCCTGTATTTGAGCCGCAAATTCCTGCTCGAGTTCGGCAATTGCTCGCGCGTCTGCCTCGAGGGCAACAATCGAGGCACCGCGAGAGAGGAGTTCACGGGTGAGGGCGCCGGTGCCGGGGCCAATCTCGAGGACGGTATCTCCCTCCCCCACTTCACCCGCATCGGCCATTTTTCGCGGAACACTGGCGTTATTGAGGAAGTGCTGACCGAGCGACTTCTTGTGCACAAATCTTGTAGGTTTCTCCCGAGATTCCATCACAGCAGTATAGAGAGGGTCGCCCCAAACTGCAAAGCTCCCCAAAATCCCGAAGTGCATCCCGATATAAGCCAGCACAATCCAGTACAGTTCAGCCAAACTCTTCGAACATCACCACATATCGCGATTAATCGCGATATTGTGGATAGACAGAAAGGTGTTTCGTTCGTAAGAGGTTTTGTGCAGAAAGACAGCGTCTTTAGGAGACTAATCGAGGTAGACGGTTCGCTCGTAGCCGGACTCTTGCGGGTTTTCACTCGAGATGAGCTCTTCGCGGATGTCGTAAAGAAAGGATGATGGCGCGTTTACCCGCTCGCTCCCATAGATGGTGCGAAGGTGCGCGTACGAGAGGAACACCTTCTTGCCCGCGCGCGTGAGCGCGACATAGAAGAGCCGGCGCTCTTCCTCCTCATCCGTGCGCTCTTCGCCGAGCCGCTCGTGGGGGAAGAGCCCCTCCTCCATGCCGGTGACGAAGACGTACGGAAACTCGAGGCCTTTCGCGGAGTGGATGGTCATGAGGCGAACCGCGTCGAACTCCTCCTTTTCCTTGAGCTCATCCTGGTCGC
>CAYRER010000003.1:0-17767 GCA_964423385.1 uncultured Candidatus Saccharibacteria bacterium
AAGCTACGGCCGTACGTTACGATATAAGTCTGAACAGATCAAGAAAAAGAAAAGGGCCCGGAGCTCCTGCTTGCGCAGTCGCTCCGGGCCCGTGGCGTTTCCGCCGAAGAACGTTCAACCTTTCATCCCAAGGTTGATCCCGAGCTGGCCGGCCGCGATGCTGATGCCATCGAGCGTCACGGCAAGGGACATGCCCTTGTCGTTTCCGATGATGGTTCCGACCACCTGCCCGCGGGCATTCACCATGGCGGTGCCCGGCGGGACTATGACGGCCTTGTCGAGGACGACGAAGCCCCACGAGAGGGCGTCGGCGCCGACGATGCAGCCGGTGGGGCTACACGAGCGCGTCGCGCGTTCGCCGTACGCGACGGTGCCGGCGATGTTCGCCTGGATGAAGACGTCGACGCTGTAGGTCGAGATAACCTCAGCACCGATTTTCATCTCCATCTGCTCGGACCCGACGACGAACACCTCTTCGCCCACCTGCGCGTAGCCGAGGTTCGGCTGCGCGAACGCTTCACCGGCGAGCGGCGTCACCTCGTAGAACGAGATGGCGCCCGCGGTGCCGACCTGGTCGATGCGCTCGATGGCGCCGTTGAACCAGACGCCGGTGTTCGGCGAGGTCGTGCACGGCGCGGGGACGGCGAAGATGTACTTCGCGGGCTCCGCGGTCGGCGTCTCGACGATCTTCTGCCCCACGTTGACCGCGTAACAGCTCGTCGCCGAGACCGTCGTGAGCTTCGCCGTAACGGCCTTCTTCTCCATCGTGGACTTCACGACCGTCAGCATGCCGTTCTGGTAGAGCGTGTAGACCTTCGTCGTCTTCACCGGCGTGCCGCCGTTGATCGGACCCGCCGCGAGGGCGGGGAAGGCGAGGACGGCGGCCAGGATGGCCGCGAGGCCGAGGCAGTAGAACTGCACGCGCTTCAGGATGCTCCTCATGTGGTAGTTCCCCTTTGGTTGGACTGCTGGAAAAGAAACGAAAATGAGGCCAGGGGCCTCGATTGGATACTGTGTATATGATGACATACTATATATGTATTGTCAATACCCAGAAACGGCGCGGTTAAAGCCCAAAACCGCGCCATTTCGTTGAGGAGTGCCGGGTTTGGTGGTAGGCTTGAATCAAATATGGATGAACAAAATTACCGTCAGATTTCAAATACAATCTGGAATATCGCGAATTTACTCAGGGGTGGGTGGAAGGCGTACGAATACCAGGATGTTATATTGCCCCTCACCGTACTCAAACGTCTTGACGCTGCTTTAGAGCCGACCAAGCAAAAAACACTCGAGCGATACAACGAGCTCGACGGCAAGGTGACCGATTTTCGCATCCTCCGTCGTGTCACAGGCTACGATTTCTACAACGTCTCACCGTTTACATTTAAAAAGCTCCTCAACGACTCCACTCACGTCACTCGCAATCTCCGCAAGTACATCGACGGCTACTCCGACAACGTCAAAGAAATATTCGCGAAGTTTGATTTTGAAAAACAACTCGAGCGACTCGAGGATTCAGATATCCTCTTTTTGATACTCAAGGAATTCGACAAGCTCGAACTCCACCCAGACAACGTCCCTAATCACGTCATCGGTCTCGCGTTCGAAGACCTCATTCGTCGTTTTGCTGAACAATCCAACGAAACAGCGGGAGAGCACTATACGCCTCGTGATGTGGTGCGTCTTATGACGGCACTCTTGTTTTCGAAAGACGATAAAGAACTCTCGACTCCAGGACGTATCGTGCTTCTCTATGACCCTGCGTGCGGTACGGGCGGCATGCTCACAGTGGGCAAGGAGTACATCAAGAACAATTTCAACAAGGATTCAAAGCACATTGAACTCTTTGGTCAGGAGCTCAACTCAGCAACATACGCTATCTGCAAAGCAGATATGCTTCTCAAGGGTGACAACCCCGACCATATAAAAGGTGGTGAGAAGGAGCACAGCAAAGCCAGCACGCTCTCCAACGACCAGCACCACGACAAGCGTTTCGACTACATCATCTCCAATCCTCCATACGGTGTTGAGTGGAAGAAGGATGAGGTCGCGGTTAAGCACGAGCACGAGCGAGGTACTTCTGGTCGTTTCGGTGCTGGGCTCCCCCGCATTTCAGACGGACAGCTTCTATTTCTTCAACACGTTGTTGCGAAGTTCAAACCAGCTGGTGAAGGTGGTGGCGAGGCAGCAGTTATTTTCAATGGCTCACCACTCTTTACGGGTGATGCGGGTGGTGGTGAGAGCGAGGTGCGACGATGGCTTCTTGAGAACGATTACCTTGATGCGATAGTCGCTCTCCCAGAGCAACTCTTTTTCAATACTGGTATTGCTACCTACATTTGGCTCCTTTCAAATCGTAAAAGTGGCGAGCGAAAAAATAAAGTACTTCTTATTGATGCCCGCACTACCCGCACACAGCTCCGCAAAAATCTTGGTGCAAAGCGTTACGAAATTAGCGAAGAAAACGCAAAGGATATTATTTCTCTCTATGACGAGCGAAAGGAAGAGGTGCGAGCAAAGATTTTCCCAACGACAGAGTTCGCATACCGTGAAATCACCATTCAACGCCCGCTTCGCCTCAAGTTTGAGGTGACTGACGAATCTCTCGAGCGTCTCAAGATGTCGAAAGAGTTTTTGAACGATGCTCCAAGCAAGAAGAAGGGAGCGAAGGGTGATGAGGAAAATGAAGCGTGGCAAAAGCTCCGTGCAACAATCTACGAGATACTCGAGAGTATGCGAGGCAAGGTCATTCTCTCGCGAGCAGAGTTTCTCTCCATACTCGAGGGTGAGCTAAAGAAAAACGGACTAAAGGCAACAAAGAAAACACTCAAGACTGTTGTGCAGGAAATTGGTGAACGAAGTGAAGAAGCTGAAATTTGTCTCGATGACCATGAGAAGCCAGAGCCAGACAAGGAGCTCAAGGACTTTGAGCGTGTTCCGTGGGGTCGCGACATACACGACTACTTTGAGAAGGAGGTGAAGCCCTATGCGGGAGACGCGTGGATAGACGAGAGCGTTCGCGATGATAAGGACAACCAGGTCGGCATCGTTGGATACGAAATTCCATTCACACGTTACTTTTACAAGTATGAGGAGCCACGTAAGGTCGAAGAAATCGAAGCGGATATCAAAGTAGCTGAAGCGGATATCCAGAGAATGCTTAAAGAATTGGGTGTATGACTAGTACCACTATTGAGAGAAAGAGGGGTCCCGAATGGTTTGGTGGTTTGCCGTCTGACTGGGAAGTAGTGCCTACTCGGAGCTTGTTCAAAAACAAAAAAGAGTTGGTGGGAAACAATGCAGAAAATTTTGTTCTCTTGGGACTCACTATGCGAGGAGTGTTACCTCGCGATGTAAATGCGGGTGGGAAAAACCCTAGCGACTACGACAATTACCAAGTATTTTTGCCAGGTGAACTAGTGATGTGTCTGTTTGATTATGATGTAACGCCACGAACAGTGGGTCTTGTTAAAGAAGAAGGTATACTCACTGGTGCATACACAAGACTTATATCGCGTGTCGAAATGGATTCTCGATATTTTTATTACCTTTACCTTTATCTCGACGAACGTAAGGAACTACTTCATCTTTGTACAGGCTTAAGGAATGCAATTTCTAAGCCAGTATTCTGGGCACTTCAAAATCCAAAACCTCCCATCGAATCACAAAAACGTATTGCTGATTTTCTCGACGCAAAGACGAAGACCGTAGACGAGCTCATTGCAAAGAAGGAACAGCTCATTGAGCTCCTCAAAGAGAAGCGTGCTGCAATCATCACGCAAGCAGTCACCAAAGGTCTCGACCCTAAAGTAAAACTCAAAACATCAGGTATTGAATGGCTTGGCGATATTCCTGAGCATTGGAGTATTCAACCAGCACGTGCACTTCTGCGAGATAGAAGAGAAAAAAATAAGAAACTAGTTTCTGATAACATACTTTCCGTTATGCGTGGAGTAGGTGTTATTCGCTATGCAGATAAGGGGAACGTTGGGAATAAAAGTTCAGATAATCCTGAGAACTATAAGATTGTTTACCCTGGAGACATTGTCATAAATAGTATGAACCTTGTCATTGGCTCAGTCGGTCTCTCTAGAGAATTTGGTGTAACCAGTAGCGTTTATATTATTTATCGTGAGGTTGAAGGAGTGTCACTAACTGATTACTATCACAATGTTTTTTTGATTGAAGGGTTGCAAAGGCATTTGGGTAAATTTGGGAAAGGCATAATGGAGCTCAGAGAGGCTGTAAAACATGGTGATATAAAAAATCAACTTTTTCCTCACCCACCACTTAAAGAGCAGCGTAAAATTGCAGATTTTCTTGCTGAGAGAATAACAAAAATAAATAGTGCAATCTCACTGGTCGAAAATCAGGTCGAAACGTTAAGGGAATATCGTTCCTCGCTGATATATTCTGCGGTGACAGGAAAAATCGAGATATGAATGTTTTTGATTTCAAGAAGAGATTTGGTCAAGCAATTGACGAGGAGGAGGTCAAGCGAGCTTTTGTGAACCATATCAATTTCAAGTTGCTTGAAATGCTTGATGATGAAGCGGGGCGACTTTATTACGATTCAAGTCCAGGCAAAAAGCTCTTTGATGCAATTTGTCTTTATATGAACAGAAATCCTTCGCAGGTAGTGCGAGATTACAATTCGCGAGGTTTGTACAATATGGAGACACAAACACCACGCTTGCGATATCTTACCAGTGATGATTTTGAACAGACATTACTTGTTACTGAAGCGGCGTATCATTATTTTTTGACATCTGACGTGTACCGAAAAGAGGGGTGGCTTCGGGCAATTGATTTTATCGTATCCGCTCAATTGGAAGCACCACTTTCTCTTGGTGTTTCGTGGGTTGCGGGTAAATTTATTCCTGAGGGAGCAAAAGAACTTCAAGAAGTACTTGTCGAAGATAATTTACTTTGGCTCTCTGAATTTCCAGAAACACAGAAGTTGTTTACAGGTGCCCTGAATGATTATGCTTCTTCACGAAGTGATGAGATAAAAAGAAAAAATGCAATGAGCAATAGTTTTCAGGCTGTTGAGCAATTTGCTAGAACCTTCCTACAGACAGACAAGGCTTTTGATAATATTTTCAATGAGTTGATGGATAGCTTGTCGCTCCACCCTCACTGGAAGCAGATATGCAATCGGTGGAACGAATTAGCAAAAGAGTTTGCTAGGCACTCAGGTAGAGATGGCACAATGCCGTCGCAAGAGGATGTAGAGGCATTCATTTATCTCTCAGGATTACTACTTCGACTGATGATTCAAAAACACAAAAATAACATTTAACATGGCAAACATTCACAAAAACTTAAAAGAATTCGCATTCGAGGAGCACATCGAGGCAGAGCTCGCGCGCCTTCACACCTTTAGAAAGCGTTCAACTGTTCGTGACAATGTTGTAATCAATGAGTATTACGACAAGGCGACCACATTCGACAAAGAGTTGCTTTTTGAATTCTTGCGTGCTTCACAGGGAGATAAGCTCGCTCGCCTTGAAGAAATATACGGCGATGCACTTGAGGAGCGAGTGGTTCGTCGTGTTGATGAGGAGATTGCCAAGCGAGGTGTCATTGATGTGCTCCGCAAAGGAGTAGAGGAAGGTCCTGTTCGCCTCGAGTTTATATTTTTAAAACCAACGACAACACTCAATCCAGACGTTGAGCGACTCTATCGCACAAACATCTTTTCTATAACGCGTCAGGTGAAGTTTTCTCAAAATACAGAGCAGTCCATCGACATGGTTATTTTTGTGAATGGTCTACCCATTATCACGGCAGAGCTCAAGAATGAAATCACGAGCCAGAATGTACAGCACGCCATGAGGCAGTATCGTAATGACCGCGACCCTCGCGAGAAGCTTTTCTCATTCAAGCGGTGTATTGCTCACTTTGCAGTTGATACCTCAGAGGCGTTTGTCACTACACACCTCAAAGAAGACCGCACTTTCTTCCTCCCATTCAATAAGGGTTTTGAGCTCGGTGCGGGTAATCCATCTGTAGAAGGCAAACACAAGACCCACTATCTATGGGAGGAATTGTGGTCACCAGAGGCTTTGTGTGCCCTTGTGCAGTCATTTGTGCACGCATACAAGGAAGTGAAGGAAGACCGTAACGGACGTGAATATACTGAGGAAACTCAGCTCTTTCCTCGATATCACCAGTGGCGTGCTGTGCTCGATATTCTCTCAAATTCTCGTGAAGTGGGAGCAGGTAAAAACTATCTTATCCAGCACAGTGCGGGCTCAGGAAAGAGTCTCACTATCGCGTGGCTCGCATACGGACTTGCAGAGCTCCACAACGAGCGTGACGAGAAAGTTTATGACACGGTCATTGTGCTCACAGACCGACGCGTGCTTGATAAACAGCTTCGCAACACCATCAAGGGACTAGAAGCAAAAGAAGGGGTGTTGCTCACCGTAGGAGACAAAGATACATCAGCAAAGCTTCGAGAGGGTCTTGAGCAAGGTGCGAAGATAATCACGAGCACCATTCAGAAGTTCCCAGTCATTGTCGACACCATCGGAGAAATCCCCGCAAAACGATTCGCACTCATTGTCGATGAAGCACATTCCTCACAGTCAGGAGAGACC
This sequence comes from uncultured Candidatus Saccharibacteria bacterium, assembly GCA_964423385.1. Classification (GTDB taxonomy): domain Bacteria; phylum Patescibacteriota; class Minisyncoccia; order Phycocordibacterales; family UBA918; genus Damh-18. Next base: position 6,609 of record CAYRER010000003.1, read on the forward strand.
GTGCGTGCAGTGCAAGAAGTTCTCGGTGAAGAAGAAGGTGAAGATTGGCTTGAGGAACAACTCCTCAGTCGCAAACAGCCAGGTAACCTAAGCTACTTCGCATTTACCGCTACACCAAAGAAAGAAACAATCGAGCGTTTTGGCGAGAAGCGTTCGGATGGTTCATTTGCACCGTTCAGTCTCTACTCAATGAAGCAAGCGATTGAGGAAAAATTCATTATTGACGTACTTACCAACTACACCACATACAAGACATACTTTAAGCTCCTTAAAAAACTTGTTGATGACCCAACGGTCCCACGCGGACGTGCACTTTCAGCAATTCTACAGCATGTGTCACTCCACCCAGAGACGCTCAATGACAAGATTGAGATAATCATGGGGCACTTCGAGCAAACGGTTAGAGACCTACTTCGCGGAGATTCAAAGGCGATGATTGTGACCAATTCTCGCAAGGCAGCAGTACTCTACAAGCTTGCTCTCGATACATACCTACGCGAACACAACTTCCCGTACAAGACCCTTGCTGCTTTCACAGACACAGTCGACATTGATGGCGTACCGTACACTGAGACTTCGATAAATGACGGCATCCCAGAAGACAACACCGCACGCGAGTTTAAGAAGCCAGAGTACCGATTCCTCATTGTGGCAGAAAAGTACCAGACAGGCTTCGATGAACCATTCTTGTGTGCGATGTATGTCGACAAGCACCTTTCAGGCGTACAGGCGGTACAAACACTCTCTCGCCTCAACCGCACCACACGCGACAAAGAAGAAGTCCATGTGCTTGATTTCGTGAATGAGGCTGAGGAAATACGACTCGCTTTTGAGCCATACTACGCAAGCACGATTCTCTCAGAAGGAACCGACATAAACTCACTCAATGATTTCAGGTCTGCTCTATTTGAGGTGTACAAGCTCGAGACTGCTGTGCTCGATGGTTTTATCGAGTTAGTCGACCCAGAAGCAGATGAGATTCACGCTCGAGCAAATGCATACCTAGATGATATAGCGAATCGTATCGTTGAAACGTTACCGCGTAAGGATGATGAGAACGAGGACGAGTATGGCAAATTCCTCTCCATAGGGAATGTGTATGTGAAGCGATATCCATACCTTGCTCAAGTAATTGGTTATTCGGACGTATCACACGAAAAGCTCTACTTATTCCTCAAGTATCTCCTCAAGAAACTCCCTAAAGACCCTCGCAAGCCACTCATTGAGATTGTGAAATACATCGACATGAATTCAGTGCGAGTGGTACGAAAGCTTAAAGCAAGTATCGCACTCACGGTCGAACCAGGAGACCTCGCTGAGGAGGAGGTGATTCCAGGTGCACCACCAGAGGAAGTCGAAGGACCACTTTCGGAGCTCCTCGATGACGTAAACAAGCGATGGGGCGTAGAATTCGGAAAGGAACAGCAAGAGACACTTTCAACCATGGGAGAAGAACTTGCGTCCGACGGTGAGCTTCAGGATGTTGTTTCAAACAATGTTCGCCAGAATGCCGCTATTTACTTCGAAAGAGTCTATGAGAAAAAGGTTGATGACCAATTTGAGGCGGACAAAAAGCTTTATGAGCAACTCTTGAATAACAGAGAGTTGAATGACTATATCCAGAAAAAAATGTTCCGCTATGTATCAGATAAGATTCTCGCCTTGCGTGAGCAATAATTCTTATTATGAAAAAGAGACATAAAGTAGGGGCAGAAAGAACGATACCTGAATCAAAGGTCATCGAGGCCGTTCTCGGTTGGGCCTATAGAAACAGCTGGGGACTCAGACCCAAGATTAAGCACGGGAATAAACATGGCGTTGATCTAGAGCTTACACACGAGAAAACAGGACACAAATACTTCATTGAATGTAAGGGCGGTCCCCACCACGAAGTCAACTTTGTTTATTCCCTCGGACAAATTATCACTCGGATGAATAGAAAGCCGCTTGGTGTAAATTACGGTATTGCACTCCCAACAAAATCGGCAGAGATTGCTCGTAAACGCATTCCTCGAGGATTTGCGACAAGAAATAAACTCACCATATTTTCTGTTTCTAATGATGGAAAGGTGAGGCGCCTGGTTCCAACAAGTTTTGTAAAACCAGAGTAAGCTTACAAGGTCGAGTGCTATACTAACCCTATGAAAGGGAAAATGTCGAAGCAAACCAAGAAACTATCAAAAACAGGGAAGAAAGCTCTGGGTGTGTACTTAAAGAAGATTGGACAAATCAAAGATTAGCGAGACCAAGAACCTGCTACTAGAGACGGTGCTATACTAACCCTATGAAAACGGTACTCCTTAAGGGGCTCACGTGGGTGCTTATACTCGGTGCGATTGTGGTGACGACGTTTATGATTGTCTCGGGGAGCCTCGCCATTTTCGGCTTCTGGCACGATGAGTGGAGCGGGTGGAATTCGAGCTGGGAAGTGAGCGACGGCGTGTGCAACATTGCGGTTGTGCCGGTTCACGGTGAGATTCTCGCGTACGAGAATCAGTACGGCACGGTGAACGACGACTCGGAAATGACGAGCCCGGAGGATGTCCGGGGCGCGATGAATCTCGCCGAAGGCGACGGGCTCATCCAGGGCGTGCTCCTTGCTATTGATTCGCTCGGCGGGTCAGGTGCGGGCGGGGACGCCATCCGCGAACGCCTCGAGGATTCTTTCCTCCCGACCGCGGCCATTATCGGCGACGCCGGCACCTCGGCGGGGTACCTTATTGCGCTCGGCGCGGACAGCATCATCGCTTCACCCTTCTCCGACGTGGGCTCCATCGGCATCACGATGTCGTACCTCGACTACACGCTCCAGAATGAGAGCGAGGGCGTCTCGTACGTGTCGCTCGCCTCAGCGCCGTACAAGGACTACATGAACCCCGACAAACCGCTCACCGCGGAGGAGCGGAAGCTCCTCGAGCGTGACCTCAAGGTCTGGCACGACTACTTCGTCGGTGTGGTCAAGGAGAAGCGGAACCTCTCGGAAGAAGCAGCGGCAAAGCTCGCCGACGGCTCTTCGATGCCTGGTGCGCTCGCGCTCGAGGCAGGCCTCGTCGACGCCCTCGGCGATCGCAGAACCGCCCGCGAGTGGTTTGCACAGGAGCTCGGCATCCCCGCATCCGACGTCATTTTCTGCGAGTAGGGGAGAGAATGAAGCATGAACAAAGATTTTGATAGATGGTCAGAACTGAAAAAACACCTTAATTCTCGCGAGGGAACTGCCTACGCGCATCCACGCGAGGTTTGGTGGTGTGCTCTTGGAATGAATATTGGTGCCGAAGCCGATGGAAAACACGACAATTTTGAGCGGCCGGTGATTGTGATGAGGGTCTATAACAAAGAAACCCTCTTTGTGTTGCCGACAACGAGTAAGGAAAAAGTCGACAAGTTCCACTACAAGATTGTTACCGAAGAAAAGACTGTGTGGGTAAAGCTCACGCAGGGCAGGGTCATCAGCAACAAGAGACTTCTGAGAAAGGTTGATATCCTCAGTGAGAAAATCTTTGCTGAACTGAAGGAGCGGTTTGAGGAGTTTGTATAAAAACATCGGACCCCGCCTTGCGGCGGGGTCCTCGGAGGCCGAAGCCCTAATGCATGCATTATACGCTAGTTCTTCGAATATTTCCACAGGTGTCCACAGGTAGGATTCGTCCTGACGGTCACTAAGCTCGCATACTCGCTAAGTGCCGCGGGACAGGACTCGGCCAGTTATCTGTGGCGTCAGGTCACTAATTCCTGAGAGGATTCGTCCCGCTTTTTCTAACTCGCTTCGCTCGTAAGAACGCTGGACGCAGCTCACCTGTTCGCAAAGCTCACATGGTTCCGCTGTTCGAATCCTCACGCAAGCAAAACTCTTTGCTTGCTTCGGGTCCACACACAGACATTCAAAAAGCCGCCTTTCGGCGGCCTTTTGTCTGTGTGTGGACCCGAGAGGATTCGAACCCCCCACCTCCTGAGTGCAAAACAGGCGCTCTAGCCAAATGAGCTACGGGCCCAATTCATCTTCGAACTGCCGGGCTCGCAAGCTCTGCTTACAGGGCCCAAACGAGGACAAGGAGAAAGTGAAAGCTTGCTTGCACTTTGCCCCATGGACTCAAGCGTTCAATGAAGAACCCGCATATAATACGGACTCTGCATCAATTGGTCAATAACCCCTCCCGTGCTAACATTGTAGGAAATAAGCTAATACCTAATTGCCTATGCGCAATCCATTTGATTTATTCGGTGCTGCCTGGAGCACCGTTACCGGTCGCCCGATGATTTTTGTGTACGTGAGTCTCATAACGGCCGCCGTCATTACCCTCTCCGCCGCAGTACTCGGCGTCGACCCAGCAGGGCCGGAGCCCGAGACGCTTCCGACGACTTCGGAGTTCGCGTTCATCCTCATTTCTGCCGTTGTCGGCATACTCGCCAATATCGCCGTGATGAAGGCAGTTGCAGATTCCACTGCTGACCTCCAAGGACTCACCCGGTTTTCCGTTGACAAGTTTCTCTCGTACCTCTGGGTCGCCATCCTCACCGGCGTGACGGTTGTCGTCGGGTTCATCCTCCTCGTCATTCCGGGCATCTTCCTCGCGGTCGCGCTTTCCTTTGGAAGCTACGTGCTCATTTTCGAAGACGTCCGCGGTGCCGACGCGCTCAAGCGGAGCTACGGGTACGTGAAGGGCCGCTGGTTCGGGGTCTTCGGACGGTACCTTTTCCTCATGCTCGTGGGAATTCTCTTCACCATCGCGCTCAGCTTCGCCACCGTCCCCACGCTCCTCTCACCGTACCTCGCTTCGTTTGTCATCGGGTTCTTGAGCATGCTCGGCACGGCAATTTCCACCGCGTACATCTATTCGCTCTACACCGACATCCGCCCGGCCGCGGCACCCGCTCCAACAGTGCCGGGAGAGGAGACAGGAGCTCCACAGGGGTAGCCACAGGGTGACTCCGGTCCGGCTCTCACTGGGGTGTATACTGTACACATATGAAACACGTCTATTTTGCGTCCTTGTGCGCGCTATTTTTGCTCGGGTTCTCCGGGGTCTCGTACGCTGACACCGGGCTCACCATTTATGAAGGGAAGGACACGTACTACCAGAAGGAGACCGTTAATCTCATGTTCAGCATCCCGACGCCACACCCTGCGGCGAAGGCGACGTACTACATCGTGAACGAAAAGACCGGAAAGAAGGCAAAGCTTGGGAAGTTTAATCTCGAGCAGATGAGTGTCGGATTCTCCGCGGGCATCATAATTGAGCAGAAGCCGGGCACCTACCACTACCTCGTGCAGTACAACGACGGCTCCGGTGTGGAAGAGTACGAGACGGACACGTTTACCGTCTTGAGCTCAAAAAAGACGCCGAAAGTAGAGATTGAGAGCTTCGAGGCCACCTTTGCCCGGATTCCATACAATGAGCAGACAACGGACCAGGAGTACGTGCTCACGCTCCTCTCGGAGTCTTCGGTTCAGCTCGGTGACGTATCGGGGACGGTGAAGGCAAAGTGCACGAGGCCGGTTATGCTCTACGAAAAGAGCGGACCGATCAAGTGTTCGAAGAAGTTCTCACCAATCTTGAAGGTGGGGGGTAATACTCTGGACTACCTGTTCCACGTAGACGAGGATGATTTGGAGAAGAACGTGAAGCTCGTGCTCGAGTACACGCTCACGAACGCTTTCGGAAAGAAGCTCGACAAGGAACACAAGACGCTCACGCTCAGCAGCGAGATATAAGCCAGAGATGAAAGAGCTGAAACGCTGTGCGTGGACTAACCTCAAGAACCCGCTCTACGTGAAGTACCACGACGAGGAGTGGGCTGTTCCTGTGTACGACGACCGGAAGCTCTTCGAGTTCATCGTCCTCGAGAGCGCACAGGCCGGGCTCTCGTGGGAGATTATCCTGGGGAAGCGGGAAGGGTACCGGAAGGCGTTCCGGGGCTTTGACCCCAAGAAGGTCGCGAGGATGACCGAGAAAGACATCGCCAAGCTCCTCAAAGACCCCGGCATCGTCCGGAACCGGCTCAAAATCAGGGCGACGGTGAACAACGCGAAGCGATTCCTCGAAGTCCAGAAGGAATTCGGCTCATTTTCAAATTACATGTGGGGGTGGGTGAATGGCAAGCCGGTCAAAAATGCCTGGAAGACCATTAAAGAACTCCCCGCGAAGACTCCGCTCGCCGAGGCGATGGCAAAAGACCTTAAAAAGCGCGGGTTTTCGTTCCTCGGGCCCACCGTCTGGTACGCGCACATGCAGGCCGTCGGCATGGTAAATGACCATACGCGGGACTGTTTTTGCTGCTCAAAACGGGGAAGGAGGAAGAAGCAGAAATAACCCACAGATTCGGCTTTATTTTACGGAGTTTCTCTGCTATTATGCCGGCGTTCTTATGAATATTGCACACGCGGCATCGGAAGGTATTGCAATTCACCTCGCCCCGCCGGTTCTCGGGCACATTTTCGGCATGCCTCTCACCGCGACGATGATCACCGCGTGGACGACGCTCATCCTCCTCGCCGTTCTCGCAATCATCTTCCGGACGAAGCTCCGGATGGTGCCGGGGAAGCTCCAGGTTGCCGTTGAGCTCCTCATCGGCGGGGCGTACGACTTCATGAGTGAGGCACTCGAAAGCCGGGAGCTCGCGCGGAAGTACTTCCCCCTCATCATGACGATTTTCATCTTCGTCCTCGCGCTCAACTGGATCGGCCTCCTCCCGGGCGTTACCTCCATCGGCATTTACGGTGAGTCGCACGGTGAGCAGTCGCTCATCCCGCTCCTCTACCCGGCGAACACCGACCTCAACATCACCATCGGCCTCGCCATCGTCGCGTTCGTTGCGATTGAGCTCGCGGGCGTCCTCGCTTTGGGTCTCTGGAAGTACGCGGGGAAATTCATCAACTTCCACTCGCCGCTCGCGTTTCTCATCGGCATCATCGAGCTCGTGAGCGAGCTCGCGCGCCTCATCTCGTTCTCGTTTCGTCTCTTCGGCAACATTTTCGCGGGGAAGACGCTCCTCCTCATCGCCATCTTCTTTGTCCCGTTCGTCGTCCCGGTGCCGGTTCTCGCCTTCGAGCTCTTCGTCGGCGTCATCCAGGCGTTCATCTTCGCGGTTTTGACATTATTTTTCATCAAATTAGCAATCGCAGAGCCTCATTAGTCGGCAGTTGGGAGTCTGGAGGTCACTCCAGGTTCCCAGTTGCCCATTAGTAGGTGAGTCACATCACAAGGTAACAAGAAGAACGTACGCGCTCAGATGCAGTTTGAGGCGCACAAGCAACAGAACGCGAGGCATATTCAGGTATATGATGAGCGAACTGTTGCGCCAGTGCAACGAAAAAATGCGCTGAGCGTGTACGTTCGAACTAATTTTCTATAGTTTTATGGAACTAGAAGCAGTAAAGGCACTGAGCATGGCAATCGCTGTGGGCTTGGGCATGATTGGTCCAGGTATCGGCATCGGCATGCTCGTCTCGAAGGCGCTCGAGGCCATCGGACGCAATCCGGAGGCCGCGGGCAAGATTCAGACGAACATGTTCATCGGCATCGCTTTCACCGAGGCGCTCGCGATTTTCGTGATTGTGGTCGGCTTTATTATCAAGTTCGGGTAGAGCACGCCTAAAAGTTCTTCATACATCGTTACGCTTCGCTCGGAAACACTCATCGTATATTTAATACGCCTCATGTCTCCTCGCTCGCGTGCCTCGTCTGAAGTACTTTTAGTTCGCACTCTCTTATCTGAATAGTCGAAATTAGCGATAAACATTATATGGAGGAAATACTACACGCATTCGGAATAGACTGGCGGCTCATCGCAATACAGATATTCAACTTTGTACTGCTCGCCGTCCTCTTGTCGTATTTCCTCTATACGCCGGTCTTGAAGCTCCTTCGGGAGCGCGAGGAGAAGGTGAAGAAGGGTCTCGATGACGCTGAAGCGGCCGCGAAGGCCCGCGCTGAAGCGGACATCACGAAGACCGAAATCGTGAAGGAGGCGCACGGCGAGGCGGCGCAGATTGTCTCCCGTGCAACGGTGCACGCTGAAGAGCGGGCAAAGATGCTCCAGGGAGAGGCCGACGCGCGCATCGCCCGCGAAATCGCGGACGCGAAGGCGCGCGCGGAGGAGATTAAGGCGCAGGCCGTGAAGGAGAGCGAAGCAGAGATTGCGAAGCTCGCCATCCTCGGCGCTGAAAAGGTGCTTCGGAAGGAGCTCACCAAGTAACCATGCGGACGAAGGATTACATTGACGCAACATACAGCCTCGTTGAGGGCGGGCATGACGAGGGCGAGACGCTCGCACGTCTCAAGGCGTACCTCACGAAGCGCGGGCTCGCGAAGCTCTACCCGTCAGTCCTCCGCGGGCTCGCCGAGAAATTCCGGAGGAACGCAAAGACATCACGTACAAAAGTCATCGTCGCGCGCGCGGAAGACACGAAGGTGCACGAAGCGGACATTGCCGGAGTCCTCGCAGAGATTCACGGAGAGCACGACGTCGTCGTTGACGAGAACATCATCGGCGGATTCATCGTGAAGGGGAAGAACGAACGCATCGACCGGAGTTTTAAACAGAAGCTATTACACGTTTACCACCAGTTAACCGACTAGCATTAATATGAGTACGATAATTGAACGCATCAAGAAGGAGCTCGAAGCAGTCGCGGATGACGCGCGCATCGAGGAAATCGGCACAGTCGTCGCCGTCGGCGACGGTGTTGCCGAGATTGAAGGCATCAAGAATGCCCGCATGATGGAGATGGTGCTCTTCGACGATGCGGATGGAAAGACGCTCGCCGAGAGCATGGAGAAGGAAGGCGTCCTCTTCGGTCTCGTACTCAACCTCGAAGAGGAGTCGGTGAAGGTGGTGGTCTTGGGCGACGCAACGCGCGTCCGCGAGGGCATGGCGGTGAAGCGCACCGGGAAGCTCCTCTCGATTCCGGTCGGGGCGGGCATCGTCGGCCGCGTCGTGAATCCTCTCGGCGAGGTCATTGACGGGAAGGGTGCGTACAAGGCGGAGCGCGACATGCCGATTGAGCGCGTCGCATACGGCGTCATGGAGCGCTCGTCGGTGAATGAGCCGATTCATACCGGCATCAAGGCGATTGACTCAATGATTCCGATCGGCCGCGGCCAGCGCGAGCTCATCATCGGTGACCGCGCGACGGGGAAGACGACAGTCGCCATCGACACCATCATCAACCAGAAGTACGAGCCGGAGGCAAAGCGCCCCATCTGCATCTACGTCGCGGTCGGTCAGAAGGAGTCGAAGACCGCGCGCATCGTCCGTGAGCTCGAGGAAAACGGCGCACTCGCGTACACCGTCGTCGTCTCGACGTCGGCGGCGGACCCGTCGCCCCTCCAGTTCCTCGCACCCTTTGCCGGCGCTGCTATCGGCGAATTTTTCATGGAAGCAGGGAAGGACGCGCTCATCATCTACGACGACCTCTCGAAGCACGCGGTTGCGTACCGCCAGATGTCACTTCTCCTGCGCCGTCCGCCGGGACGTGAGGCGTACCCGGGCGACATTTTCTACCTCCACTCCCGCCTCCTCGAGCGCGCGGCGAAGCTCTCCGATGCCCTCGGCGGGGGTTCGCTCACCGCACTTCCCATCATTGAGACGCAGGAAGGCGACGTCTCGGCGTACATTCCGACGAACGTCATCTCGATTACCGACGGACAGATATTCCTCGAGACTGACCTCTTCAACAAGGGTATCCGCCCTGCACTCAACGTCGGTATCTCCGTCTCACGCGTGGGTTCTTCAGCACAGACGAAGGCAATGAAGAAGGTCTCGGGCAAGATTCGTCTCGAACTCGCGCAGTTCCGCGAGCTCGAGGCCTTCATGCAGTTTGCCGGCGACCTCGACCAGGACACAAAGGACCGCATCGAGCGCGGACGAAGGTACACGGAGCTCCTGAAGCAGGACCAGCACGCAACTATGCCGTTTGAGAGGCAGGTTGTCTCCATCTTCGCGGCGAACGCAGGCATCCTCGACGGCGCGAAGGTAGAGGACGTCCGCGTGATTGAGCGGGAGCTCATCGAACAGATTGAGCGGAACAATCCGGAGGTACTCTCGACGATTGAGACTGAGCGCGCTCTCTCCGATGAGACCGCCGCGAAGCTCACGACAATCATTGAGGAGTACAAGAAGACGCACGCCGAGCACTACGCATAACGTATGGCGCTGAAGCAGATTAAAAACAAAATAAAGGCGACCGAGCGCACGAGCAAGGTGACGAAGGCCATGGAGGCCGTCTCCGCGGTGAAGATGCGGAAGTCCCAGGAGCGTGCGCTCGAGGGGCGCCCGTACGCCGAGGCGGCGCTCCGCATCCTCGAGCGCGTCTCGCACGTGCGCGACGCGCAGGCGCACCCCCTCTTTGCCGAGCACACGGAAGGCCAGCACTGCATCATCGTCGTCACGTCGGACAAGGGTCTCGCCGGGTCACTCAACAGCTCCGTCCTCAAGGAGGCACACCGCGTCGTCCGGGACCTCTCCCAGGAAGACGTCGCCGTCATCGCCTTCGGCAAGAAGAGCTACGAGTACTTCAGCCGGCGCGGGTACGCGGTGCCGCTCCACTACGTGAACGTGAAGGACAGCGTGGAGCCCCAGGACCTCGAAGAGACCGTCGAACACATTGTTCGGGGTTTCAGTGAAAAGCGGTACCACACCGTCCACGTCGTGTACCAGACGTTCGTTTCAACATTCGAGCAGAACGCCGTGCTCCGTCAGCTTCTTCCACTCAAGACCTCGGCGCTTCAGGACATCGTCGCGGGTATTGTCCCGAAGCACGGGAAGTACAGCGACGTGCGGAAGGAGACGAAGGCATCGACGTACACCGTTGAGCCGTCGCAGGCCCAAGTGTACAGGGAAATCTTTCCGCTCCTCATCCGCATCATGCTCTACCACGCGCTCCTCGAGTCGAAGGCGTCCGAGCACTCCGCCCGCATGGTCGCCATGAAGAACGCGACCGACAAGGCAAAGGAGGTCGCGAAGACGCTCACCCTCGCCTACAACAAGGAACGGCAGAGCGTCATCACGGCAGAGGTATCGGAAATTACGGGAGGCATCGAGGCAATGAAGAACACATAACATTATCAAGCACCATTACACGCAATCGTTACCACACACACTATGAATACAAACCAGGGAACAGTCACACAGATCATCGGCCCCATCATCGACGTCTA
>CAYRER010000003.1:17867-40745 GCA_964423385.1 uncultured Candidatus Saccharibacteria bacterium
TGAATACAAACCAGGGAACAGTCACACAGATCATCGGCCCCATCATCGACGTCTATTTTGAAAAAGAAATTCCCGAAATCGGGGGTGCGCTCACCGTCAAGGTGAATGCCGAAGGCAGAGAGGGTGGCCTGGGCCAGAAGGGAGACACAGGCGTCATCACGCTCGAAGTTGCCCAGCACTTGGGCGGAAACCGTGTGCGAACGATTGCAATGCAGGACACCGCGGGTCTCACGCGGGGCCTTGCCGTCACCGACACCGGTGCGCCGATTTCGGTGCCCGTCGGCGAGAAGTCTCTCGGCCGCCTCATGAACGTCTTGGGTGAGACCCTCGACGGCAAGGAGCCGATTGCGGGTGCTCCGAAGCTCCCCATCCACCGGAAGCCCCCGGTTTTCACCGAGCAGTCGACGAAGACCGAAGTCTTCGAGACGGGTATCAAGTCGGTAGACCTCCTCGCTCCGTTCATCAAGGGCGGTAAGGTCGGCCTCTTCGGCGGTGCCGGCGTCGGCAAGACCGTGCTCATCCAGGAGCTCATCCGAAACGTCGCGACGGAGCACGGCGGGTACTCCGTGTTTGCCGGCGTCGGCGAGCGCGTGCGCGAGGGCAACGACCTCTACCACGAAATGAAGGAGTCGGGTGTGCTTGAGAAGACCGCGCTCGTCTTCGGACAGATGAACGAGGTGCCGGGCGCACGCGCACGTGTCGGCCTCACCGGCCTCACCATGGCGGAGTACTTCCGCGACGAGGGCGGAAAGGACGTCCTCTTCTTCATGGATAACGTCTTCCGATTCACGCAGGCAGGACAGGAGGTATCGTCCCTCCTCGGCCGTGTTTCTTCTGCGGTGGGCTACCAGCCGACACTCGCTGAGGAAATGGGAAAGATGCAGGAGCGCATCACCTCGACCAACAAGGGCTCCATCACCTCCGTGCAGGCGGTGTACGTGCCGGCTGACGACCTCACCGACCCCGCACCGGCAACAACCTTCTCGCACCTCGACTCGACCGTCGTGCTCTCGCGCGCACTCGCGTCTCTCGGTATCTATCCGGCAATCGACCCGCTTGAGTCGAAGTCGTCCGCGCTCGACCCGTACGTCGTTGGGAAGGACCACTACGAGGTTGCACAGGGCGTGAAGCAGGTGCTTCAGCGGTACAAGGACCTCCAGGACATCATCGCAATTCTCGGTATCGAGGAGCTCTCCGAAGACGACAAGCGCACCGTGTACCGCGCACGAAAGATTCAGCGCTTCCTCAGTCAGCCCTTCTTCGTCGGCGAGGTCTTCACCGGTACGCCGGGTGCGTACGTGCCCTTGAAGGAGACCATCCGCGGATTCCGCGAGATTCTCGAGGGCAAGCACGACGACAAGAACGAACAGGCCTTCTATATGAAGGGCGGCATCGACGAGGTCGAAGCATAGCTATGACGCAGGCAACTTTCACACTCACAATATCGGAGGTCGACGACCTCCTCTTCGACGGCGAGGCACACTCAGTCACCGTGCCGGGCGCAATGGGTGAGATGACGCTCCTCGCAAAGCACGAGCCCCTGATTGCGCTCCTTAAGGAGGGAACGATTACCGTGCGTACCGGGGAGGGAGAACAGCAGTTCAGCATCAAAAAAGGTCTTCTCGAAACGAGCAATAACCGCGTGACGGTGTTGGTGTAGATAAAAAAAGAGACCGGCACGCTCTGGGGGAGCGTCCGGTCCGCTTCGCTAAAGCACGTTGCAACCTCGTTCAAACGTCACCGACCCGGAGTAAGGGGTCCGCTCAGCGAAGCTACATCAAACTGTACCACTCCGTAAGGAATCCACAAGGGGCAAAAAAAGACCGCAGGGGAGCCATTCCTAGCGGTCTGAAACTGGGCTCACGCCCGAAAATGCAACGCGTGCCGGACGCCCCTTACAGCTTCCGGCGCAGGAACTATTGCACACTAGAGAACTTACTGCAATTACGGTACAATGCGAAATCCAGACGGTATTTTAGTAGACGTAGTGGAATATTTGACTTGAGGCGTCGATTCAAGTTGTCTGTGAGGACAAATGAATCGACGGGCTCGAAAAATATATTCGCTACGCTCATTATTTTTCGGCCATGTTTGAAAAAGCAAAAAATTTCATGATGAAGAAGCTCCTCGAGCGTCAGCTCAAGGACGCGCCGCCAGATCAGAAAGAGCTCATTATGACAATGGTTGAGAAGGACCCTGAGCTCTTCAAGAAGATTTCTGATGAGATGCAGGCAGAAATCAAGGCAGGTAAGACGCAGATGGCTGCCGCAATGAAGGTGATGCCGAAGTACCAGAAAGAGCTTCAGGCAATCATGGGTGACAAGATGCCCGTACAGAAAGGAGCTGGTGGCGCACGATTTAACCCGAACGGCACGTTCAGACGCTAGGGAGACTTTCCACAGCGGCCCGGAATTCTTCGAATTCCGGGCCGCTTCACGTGCTACCATAGGACAAATGAAAAAGATACTCGTGTTCCTTGGGAACCCCACGAAGGAGTCGTACACCGGCCGTCTTGCCGATGCATATGAGGAAGGCGCCCGTTCGGCCGGCCACGAGGTCGCCCGCATTAACATCAGTGATCTTCACTTCAATCCCATTCTCGAAGCAGGATATCGTCAGATTCAGGAACTCGAGCCCGACCTCAAGATGGTACAGGAGAAGATACAGTGGGCAGACCACGTCGTCTTCATCTACCCGAACTGGTGGTGTTCAATGCCGGCTCTCATGAAGGGAATGTTCGACCGTATGTGGCTTCCGGGCTTCGCGTTCAACTTCGATAAGCAGACGAAGAAGCTCATCCAGCGCTTGAAGGGCAAGACCGGCCGCGTCATCATCGTCGCCGGCACACACAGCCCGTTCATGACGTGGTGGAAGTTCGGCGACTACACGAATGAAATCTCACACGGCATCCTCGACTTCGCCGGCATCAAGACGGAAGTCTGCGCCTTCGGTCCGTCAGAAAAGGTGGCGCCGGAAGTCCGCGACCACTGGGCAGAAAAGGTGAAGAAACTCGGCGTGAAGGGGAAGTAAGGAATAGAGAAGAGACAGTAGAAAGTAAAAAGTAAATAAATAGAGAAAAACCGGCGGGTCCCCACAGCCCCGCCGATTTTCTTGTCCGCCTCGCATTTTTGATGGCCATTCCCCGGCTTTATCAAGGGCCTTTTTGGTGGTAGGATTCTGAGTAGGCAGTACACCACAACGCACTGGGGAGAGCTGATGAGCAAGTACATGATGGACCCCGGTGCACACTGGGGGGAAATACAAGATTTCTGGAAGGAAGTCCAGATGATTCTTCAGGAAGGAGGGCCAGACCTACCAGAATACCCCGCCGCAGAGATCGGTGACCTCGAAGTTTGGAGCTACCCTTGGGCAAGGACACCGGTGAGGTTTCATGCTTCGCCGGTGCTCCAGAGACTTGCGATGGGTGCATTTGCGTACGCACTCGATACGCACATACCCGCAGTAAAGCTTCAAGCCGAGGTCCGGCTCGGGGTACTAACGGCGTTACTGGCTCGACGGTTAACGCGGGAGCTCGAATCCTTCTACGTACACAATCCGGACATCACGAGACTGAGCTCGAGGGCGGAGTCGCACATTTGCTCCGGATGGGAGGTTCGGTATCTTCAAGTCGGCTACATCGATTTGAGGACGAAATAAGGGGTCACGCACGCGTGACCCCGCTTCATATTTAATGTACACACGAGGACCAGTCTGTTTAAACATGCTGGCCCTGAATCATACAGAGGCCGGACCTCTGTAAACCGCTCCGGACTAAGGGCTCATTCCAGGTGCTATACTTTCTCTTAATGAAACAGGTGCTTCTCTTTGTGCCGGGGGTGGTGGCACTCGCACTCATCGGCATCGGGCTCTATCAAATAATCGGCGATGAGCGCGAGGATCCTTCGAGCCCGCTCTCCATTGTCGTCCCCGGGCCGACGGGGCCGATTGACCCGATGAACGCGACGTACATCATCGAGGACCACCCGATACGTCTCGTGGACGGCTCCTTCACCGGTCCTTCGGCACCGGGTTCGGTGAGCGCGGAAATTTTCCGAGTATTCGGCGAGCCGGAGTACGGTGATCTCGACGGAGACGGCGACGATGACGCCGCCGTCTACCTCACGCGCTCGGGAGGCGGGAGCGGGACATTCTTCTACGTGGCCCTTGCGCTACAGGAGGATGAGCAGTACTTCGGCACGAACGCACTCTACCTCGGCGACCGCATCGCTCCGCAGGATATGAACATCATCGATGGACGCGCCGTTGCGAACTTTGCCGATAGGAATCCGGGTGAGAGCTTCGACATTCCGCCGTCTCGGGGAGAGAGCGTGTGGGTCCACCTCGACCCGCAGACCGGCAACATCGGCGAGTTCGTGAAGGACTTCGAGGGTGAAGCAGACCCGAGTGTGATGACGCTCAGCATGAAAAAGTGGGTATGGCAGGGAAGCGTCGAAGACGGTGTTGCCTTTACGCCGAAGAGAGCGGACGCATTCATGCTCACCTTCGATGCGGAGAAGGTTTCAGCGACGACCGACTGCAACACGATGGGTGGGACGTACACCGCGACCGGGGCAGAACTCACCTTGGGGCCGCTCTCTGCGACGAAGATGTACTGCGAGGGCTCCGAGGAGCAGGTATTTGCTGAAATGCTCTCCCGCGTGCGTGCGTACACCTTCACCGGGAAAGGTGAACTCATACTCTCCTTCGGCGAAGACGGTACAGCAACGTTTCGATAGTGAAGGGAAGTTTGACGCGCCACTCTCTGTGACGTATTGTTCTACCCAGGATTCTTCTTGGAGGAAAACGCGTGGCAATGACCGAAGACCGCATCCGGGAGCTCGGAGCGGAGTACCTCTCTGACGAGGGGATAGAGATTCTCGAAGAACTGCTCATCAGGGACAAGCTCGAGGGTGCCGCATACATGCTCCTCGGAGCATTCGACCGGCTTTGGAAGGACGGCAAGCTCGGCGCGGAAGAGGCGCGTTCTCTCTACGCCGAACTCGGCATCTCCCCTGAGGAATCATCGATTGTTCGCCAGAGGAACCTCAAGTTCTGACGAAGCGGGGAGTACCAACGGCCGTCAATGTGACGGCCGTTGTCTTTTTTAAACCGAGGTATACTATTTCTACATGGCACATCCATTCGAGAAGCTCCTCGAGAAAGCGCTCGCGCGGAGCCACGGCGACGAGAACGCCGTCCTCGGCGAGGCGGAGCGCCTCATGGGAGAGGGGTACAAAGCCGAAGAGATTTACGAAGTGCTGAAGCGGATGCGCGCCTCGCACATCTCTGAGTTCGACGAGGCGATACTCGATGAAGCCGTTGAGGAATTCAGTCAGTACGTCGGCCGGTAGTATAATCACGGCTCGTCCACGGCGGGTAGTTTTGACAGGAAGCCCGCTCCACCATACGCTAGGGAGCGGGCAGTCTAAATAGTGAAAGGGGGAGTTGTGAGAACAGCGATACTTGCACGGAGGATAATTCAAGACGCGCGGGAATACTCATCAGTGATTCTCCGCCTCCTTCAAAACACGGAAGAACAGCACGAGCTCGCTGTTGATGCGCGATGGGAAGAAGAGCTTGGGAGAGATCCGTACCGACGCATCCTCCACAAAATTCCAATGCCGGCGCATATGCAGTCAATTGCGGTAGAGCGAACCATCATTTGCGTGGAGCTCAAGCACGGTCCGCTCGACGAGGAGCACATGCACACGCGCCTCGTGAGGATTATGACTCTGCAGTTATGTCTCGCGGACTGGCTCATTGAAGAGCTCCTGAAGAGACGTGACCTCTGTATGTACCTCCGCGGGCGAGACTATATCTTCGGTGTTGGAGCGCAGTGGAACATGCTTATTGTGGAGAAGCTTCCAAAGCTTTTCCCGAAGCCGAGATAGTCCTAAGAATGTGCATTCGGGCGGGTCCTCAGTGACCCGCCTTTTCTTATACAAAATCCCCCGGAGGCCCGGCCTCCGGGGGATTGGGATCTTCGCTCGTCAGCTACTTCGCAAACGTGACGTTGACCGAGACGCTTGCCCCGCCGTCACCTTCCGTGATGTATGCGACTGCGGTCGTATTCTCACCCTGTGTTGCCGAAATCATCGCGCCGTCGCCGGTGTTGAGATTTGCTTCAACCGCCCACCCGTTCTTGCCGAGTGCGTCTGCGTAGAACCTCGCGGCTTCCTGCACGCTCTGCTTTGTTGCATAGACAACGGTGAGGTTTCTGCCCTCGCCATTCTGCACGGTGCCGCCGTACTCAATCGATGCATCCGAGAGGAGCGGGACGGAATTTGGCCAGTCAGCGGGAAGCTTCCCCTCGCCCTCGCCGGAAATTTCAATCGTCGAACCGTCCTCGTCCGTAATTGTGAGAGAGCCGGCACCATCGGCGTCGATATCGACGGAACCGCCGGTTGCGTCCTCGAGCATCTTCTCAACCAGCCGCTCCGTTGCCCGCTCGGGAGAGAAGAGGGAAGAGAGAAGTGATTGTACGACGATGAGGAGTACAACGACCACGACCGCAATGATAATGAACTTCTTCTTCGACTGCGGGGCTGGAGCCCCCACCGGCGCCTGGTTCTGGGTTTCGTCCATAGAGGTTATATAAACGTGTAACGGCATCATTCTACCACGCCCCCGCACCGTCTGATGGAGAGGTAAATGTTTGACTCACCGATAATATATTGTATAGTCTTCACCAGAGAAGCATCAACCCTTCAACAACCGTACGGAGGATTCCGTGGTGCATGAAAAAATCTACGCATTCAACTGCAAGTGGGTGCGTGAAGTGCTCGAAGATGGCGGAAGAATCGCCGTCGTCGGGTGGATGGACAAGAATCACAGCGACTACACTCGAGAAATTCCGGCAAGCATCGTTTCCTTTCACGAGGCCGACCCGCGGACACTTCCGGAAAAGCTGGACCTCGTGATCTTCACTCGGTTCGGTTCGCACAAGCGCAGTACTCCCCTCCGCGCACGGTACCCGTGCATGCCGGGTGTCATCGAGACGGGGAACGTGAAGGAGATCCTCAAGTCCTGTGTCGACGTCATCGCTCGCCGAACAGGAATCTCGCCACGCTCCTGAGAGCGTCGGCAAGGCAAGTCTAATATCGCGGGACGGGAGAGACACGCTCTCCCCGACCGCGGTCTTTTTATTATGCGTGGTAGAATCTTCGGCATGGACACGCTCTCACACGCTCTCTACGGCGGGGTTGCCTTCGGGAGGGAGAACAAAATCTCATACTGGAAGGCGTTCGCCATCGGTCTCGCTCCCGACATATTCTCGTTCGGCATATTCACCGCAGGAGCAGTGCTCGGTCTCGTCTCTGGACCCGACTGGAGCGCGGGACCGCCCGACCCCGCGAGCATCCCCGCGTACGTGCACGCGCTCTACGACGTGACGCACAGTCTCGTCGTCGCCTCCCTCGTCATCGCATTCGTCTGGTACGTTCGGGGGAAACCGATGGTCGAGCTCTTCGCGTGGCCGCTCCACATCCTCATCGACATACCGACGCACTCGAGCGAATTTTTTCCGACGCCCTTTCTCTGGCCGCTCTCCGACTACCGATTCAACGGCGTGAGCTGGGGGACGCCGGTCATCTTCTACACGAACCTCGCCCTCCTCGCTGTCCTCTACCTCCACTTCCTCATCATGAAGCGTCGAAAGGTAGCTGGATAATTGAAGGCATAAAGGATAACTGGGTTGTGCTCTTCGCTCTGGAGGGTATACTTTCCAGGTCGGTTTAAAAGCTCTAACCTAAAAAACCGAATTATGATCTACCTTACCAATTATTTTGACGATGAGCCGGTAGAGCCAGCTCCGGAGGAGGAGACTGTGGAGGAGGAGACAGCACCAGAAGGAGAGGATGCTGCCCCGGAGGCTGAATAGAGACGAATTTGTAGCACGGAAAGAGCACTCCCTCGGGAGTGCTCTTTCTGTGCTCTGATATACTTTGCTGTATGCGGATAACCAAGAAACAGTTTGAAATCATCGTCGAGGAGGGTATCGGCTCGCTCCCCCAGTGGGTGCAGGAGAAAATCGTGAACGTCGCCTTTCTTGTCGCCGACGAGCCATCGAAAAAACAGCGCGAGGAGCACAACCTCGGCGAGGGAGAGACGCTCTTTGGTCTCTACGAGGGCGTACCGCTCACCGAACGGGGAGAGGCACCGCCCGAGATGCCCGACCGCATCACCATTTTCAGAAAACCGATACTCGAGACGTACGATAATTCGGGAGACGTCCGCGCGTGCGTCGAAAACACCATCTGGCACGAGGTCGCCCACTACTTCGGCCACGGCGAGGATTGGGTTGAGGAGGAGGAACGAAAACGCGGAAAACTTTTATAAAGAGGGGAAATCTGGTACCCTAACGGCCTATGTCTCTTTCTGTTGGCATCGTAGGTCTTCCGAACGTCGGCAAGTCGACTCTCTTCAACGCGCTTACGCGGAAATCTGTTCCCGCGGAGAACTACCCGTTCTGCACCATCGACCCGTCGG
This sequence comes from uncultured Candidatus Saccharibacteria bacterium, assembly GCA_964423385.1. Lineage (GTDB taxonomy): Bacteria > Patescibacteriota > Minisyncoccia > Phycocordibacterales > UBA918 > Damh-18. The sequence continues at coordinate 26,355 of CAYRER010000003.1, forward strand.
TTGGCGTCGTCGCCGTGCCCGACCCGCGGCTCGAGACGCTCACGAATATCTCGAAGTCGGAGAAGACCATCCCCGCTATTGTCGAGTTCGTCGACATTGCCGGCCTCGTGAAGGGCGCTTCGACCGGGGAGGGTCTCGGGAACAAGTTCCTCGCGAACATCCGCGAGGTCGACATGATTGCGGAAGTCGTCCGCATCTTCGACGACGCCGACATCATCCACGTCGCCGGAGCCGTCGACCCGCTCTCGGACATCGAGGTCATCAACCTTGAACTCATCTTGGCCGACCAGGAGACTGTCGCGAAGCGCCTCGGCAACGTCGAGCGGGACGCGAAGCGCGGGGACAAGAACGCCGTCATCGAGAAGGGCGCACTCGAGAAACTCTCCCAGCACCTCGAGTCGGGGAAGCTCGCGTGCACGTGCGCACTCGACGAGCTCGAGGTTCCGCTCATAGGCCAGCTCAACCTCCTCACGATGAAGCAGTTTCTCTACGTCCTCAATAAGAAGCATGGCGCGTACAACCTCGACGAGACGAACGATGAACGGTGGGCGGAACTCATGGCGTTCATGGAAGAGACTGGGTCCGAGTACGTCGTCATTGACGCCGGCGTCGAGCACGAGCTCAAGGACCTCGAGGAAGCAGATAAGGTGGAGTTCCGGCGGGAGTACGCGACACTGGATTCTGGCATTGACGCCCTCATCCGCGCGGCGTACCACCGGCTCGGCCTCATGTCGTACTTCACGACCGGCGAGAAGGAGACGCGCGCGTGGACGGTGAAGCAGGGCTCGACGGGGCCGGAGGCAGGGGCGGCGATTCACACTGATTTTAAAGATAAGTACATCCGCGCACAGGTTGTCTCATTTGAAGACCTGGTCACGTGCGGCTCCATTGCGGCAGCCAGAGAAAAGGGAAAGCTCCGCACAGAGGGGAAGGAGTACATCGTGAAAGACGGCGACGTCATTGAGTTCATGATATAGGGGGTTGACGAAGTACCGCATCTTATGGTACGGTTTTTGCCGTTCCCAACAACCAGAAAGGTATCGAGCATGACTGCACGGCTCACACTCGGCGACACCCAATGGGAGTTCACGTACGGGCCCAAGGGTCCGATGTTCACCCACTGGAAGCGCTCAATCTACGGCCGTCTCCCGAACGGCACATGGCCCGAGATGCACGACATCAGTGGCGAGGTGCGCTGATGGGTAGAAAAATCGTCGTCAAGCTCTGGGGGAGTGGCTTCTGCGCCCACCTCGAGGGGAATCCTGCAATCTTCGAAACGGGACCCGAGGCGAACGTCGCCGTCGGCCGGCTTGTGAAGAAGTACCCCGAGCACGTCGGCCTCGAGGTGGTGGACCAGTCTGCCACAAGCTCCGAGTAGAAGTTCCTTCAACCAGCGGCCCCGGCACGCGCATCGCGCGGCCGGGGTTTCAACTTTTTTAATATCGCGTATGATGGAGCGAATTTTGTATGACGTGGTACGTGTACATGCTCCGGTGCAGTGATGGCTCCCTTTACACGGGTGTGACGACCGACCCCGAGCGTCGGCTCCGCGAACACAAGGAGGGAAAGACCGGTGCAAAGTACACGCGCGGGCGGATTCCGCTCCGCATTGAGTACCAGGAGACGCACACGAACCGGAGCGATGCGCAGAGCCGCGAGGCGGCCATTAAGAAGCTCGGGAAGAGGGAGAAGGAGACACTCCTTAAGGAGGAGCGCCGCGTGAAGCGGGCAAAAAAGAAGTAGGTGGTATACTGGAACTATGGAACGGTTTGAATCACAGACTCCGGGGACCGAACGCACTGAGAAGGAGCGGCTCCATGAGGAGCAGAAGCAAAAGATTCAGCTCACGTGGAATGCGCTTCAGCTTTATCATGCTCATCCAGAAGGAAAGTCAGAAGAGGGGGTTGCTAAGATCCTTAAAGCGTCAGCTCCAGATTTTCGGGGCTGGTTTAATTCGGTTCAAGGGGCGCTTAAGATTGATACGTACGCACGTGAGCACACGCCTGCAGAAATAGAGTCTTTTAAGGACATGGACGAGCTCGCGGAGGAATTTGAGGCGTACCTCACGCGCATTCCGCGCACGCTCCACTGATTTCTTTGACGAAAACGATTTTTTCCAGTACTCTTTCGGTCTACTCACGCGCCCGCAGGGCGAATTTTTGATTCTCGAATGGAAACCCGAAACATTGCGATTATTGCCCACGTCGACCACGGTAAGACGACGCTCACCGACGCCATCATGCGCCAGACCGGCGCCGTGACCGATGCGAACGTCTCCATGGACTCAAACGCCCTTGAGAAGGAGCGTGGTATCACCATTTACGCGAAGAACACCTCCATCGAGTATAAGGGTACCAAGATTAACATCGTCGACACCCCTGGCCACGCCGACTTCGGCTCCGAAGTTGAGCGCGTGCTCCGCTCCATTGACTCCGTCTTGCTCGTCGTTGATGCGCAGGAAGGCCCGATGCCGCAGACGCGCTTCGTCCTCAAGAAGTCCCTCGAGTTAGGATTGAAACCCATTGTCGTCGTCAATAAAATCGACAAGCCGGCGGCAGATCCCCACAAGGCAGAGGAGCAGGTTCTCGAGCTCTTCCTCGAGCTCGGCGCAAACGACGAGCAGGCAAACTTCACGACGGTCTACGCTATCGGCCGACAGGGCATTGCGAAGCGGAAGCTCGACGAAGAGTCAGCCGACCTCACACCCCTCCTCGACACCGTCCTCGAGAAGGTTCCGCCCGCGAAGGGGTACACAGAGGGTGAACCCCTCCGCGCACAGGTGTTCAACTTGGGGTACGACAACTTTCTTGGCCGACTCGCCATCGCGCGCATCTACGACGGGAAGCTCACTGACAGCGCGAACCTCTTCCTCATCCACGACGGTGCAGAGACCCGGAAAGGAAAGGTGACCAAGCTCTTCACGTTCAAGGGCATCGAACGTGTCGAATCGAAGGAAGCGTGTGCTGGCGACATCATCATCGTCGCGGGGTTTGAGAGCATCAACATCGGGGACACACTTGCCGACAGCGATGCCTCAACACCGCTCCCAGCAATTGCAGTCGACCAGCCGACCATTGCACTCGACTTCGTCGTCAACAACTCGCCGTTTGCCGGAAGGGAGGGGAAATACGTCACCTCCCGGCAGATTCGCGAGCGCCTCGAGCGCGAGCTCGAGGTGAACGTCGGCCTCAGGGTTGACTTCGGGAGCGGCGACGTCTTTAAGGTGTACGGCCGCGGCGAGATGCACATCGCGATACTCCTCGAGAATATGCGCCGGGAGGGGTACGAACTCCAGGTCTCCCAGCCGCAGGCAATCATCGAAACGCGCGAGGACGGCGAGTATGAGCCGTTCGAGGAGGTCACCATCGATATCCCCTCCGAGTATCAGGGTGCGGTCATCGAGAAGCTCGGCCGGCGCGCGTTCATTATGACTGACATGATTGTGCACGGAAACCAGGTCAGGATTATTCTCGAGGGGCCGACGCGCGGTCTCCTCGGCTACAAGGGACAGTTCATCATTGACACCAGGGGCGAGGGCATCCTCTGTTCGCGCTTCGTCGGTTTCCGTCCATACGCGGGTGAAATTAAGAAGCGACAGTCCGGTTCGATGATTTCCATGGCGGCAGGAAAGGCACTCGGGTTCTCACTCTGGAATCTCCAGGACCGCGGCGAACTCTACATCGAACCCGGCACTGAGGTCTATGAGGGTATGGTCATCGGCAATACGTCAAAGGGCGAAGAGATGGAGGTGAACCCGACGAAGGGGAAGCAGCTCTCGAACGTTCGGGCATCCGGCTCCGACGAGGCACTCTACCTCACTCCGCACCGGCCGCTCTCAATTGAAATCGGCCTCGAAATCATGGGGGAAGATGAGTACCTCGAAATCACGCCGCAGTCGACTCGTCTGCGGAAGCAGATTCTCAAAGAAACCGACCGTGTGAAGGCACGCCGGCAGGGCTAGAGTGCACCCGCGGGGAGTGTGGTACACTCTTTCCATATACTTACACGCCCTCTAATTTAAATGTGATGAAAACTACGTATCTTTACATGGCGCTCGTCGTCCTCGTCGTCGGAGGACTCATTTTTGTGCGCAATGCGAGCGACGGAAGGGAACAATCGGGCCAGGTGAGTCCGTACGACGGTTTTGCACAGTGCCTTGCTGACGCGGGTGCAAAATTCTATGGTGCGTACTGGTGTCCGCACTGCCAGAACCAAAAGAAGTCGCTCGGCAACTCAAAGAACATTCCGTACGTCGAGTGCTCGACACCGAACGGTCAGGGTCAGCTCCCCATTTGCACCGATGCAGGGATAACCGGCTACCCGACCTGGGTCTTCGCCGACGGCAGCCGCCTCGATGGCGAACGAACGCTCGAGGAACTCGCTGAGAAGACGTCGTGCACCCTCCCGGTCTTATAACCGCGTATGGCTACCCTTGAGACAATTGAAGCGGTGAACGAGGTCTTGGGCTACTTCGGTATCCTCGGCATTTTCGGAACCCTTTTCCTCATCATCGATATGCGCGGGGAGCGGAAGCTTGCCCCGTACGTCCGCGCGTGGGGACTCCACGTCGCATTTTTCATCACGCTTTCGGGTACAGTGCTCGCGCTCGTGTACTCGGAGATTTTCGGGCTCATTCCGTGCGGGCTTTGTTGGCTCAGCCGGGTGGCGCTCTTTCCGCAGGTTCTGCTCACCGGCGTCGCCATCTATATGCGCGACACGACCCTCATGCCGCTCTACGGTATCTGGCTTTCGGCATTTGGTGCAGGAGTCTCACTCTACCAGCACTACCTCCAGATGGGCGGCTCATCGTTCCTCCCGTGCCCGGCGTCCGGCGGCGACTGTCTGAAGCGATTCTTCTTCGAGTTCGGATTTCTCACATTCCCCCTCATGTCGGTCATCCTCTCCGCGTTTCTCATCGCGCTCTACGTGTACATCCGGCGCGAGCAGAAGGTGAGTTAACTCGGCAACCCCATGGAAGACGTAGACGATGTTCACGCGAAGATTCTCTGGAACTACCTGCGACTCACCCAGGAGCTGACTCCCGCCGACATCGTCCTCTGCTTCGGGAGCCCCGACGTCCGCGTTGCAGACCGTGCGGCAGACCTCCTGCTCACGGGGTATGCTCCGCGCATCCTCTTTTCCGGCGGGTACGGGCGGGGAACCTCCGGTGTCTTTGAAAAACCGGAAGCACATCTCTTCGCAGAGCGCGCGATCGCGCGCGGCGTCAGGCCGGAGATGGTGCTCGTTGAAGATTCCTCAACCAACACCGGGGAAAACATTGTGCTGAGCAGAGCATTCCTCGAAGAGAAGGGTCTTACGCCGAAGACAGCCATCGTCGTTCACCTGCCGTTCATGGAACGGCGCGTGTATGCTACGGTGCGGAAACAGTGGCCGGAGCTCACCGTCACGGTCAGCTCACCCCAGATTTCCTACGAGGAGTTTCCGAACGAAACGATTCCAAGAGAACTGCTCATCGCCGTACTCGTGGGAAATCTCCAGCGCATCATTGAGTATCCGAAACTCGGATTTCAGGCACCAGAGGAAGTGCCCGAGGAGGTTATGGGGGCGTTCCGTGCGCTCATCGAAGCCGGCTACACCTCTGAGCTCATGAAAGCTCCGTCGGCGGGTTGAGCTTCTGCACGGGGCTCACGACATTCGGACTCCACGATGCATCAATCTTCCCGAACTGCTTCTCGTACTCACCGACGCGGTACGCGAGGTGCTCAGAGAGACGCTTCGTGAGCTCCGGGGTGAGCGAGTAAATCTGTGCCTGGTTGCCCGAGCGCACCGCGAGCACGAAAAACTCTTTCGTTGATGCGATAGTTACATCCTCGCAGAACAGCTTCGGCGCGTTCTGAAGATCTTCTGGTTTCATACGTTGTAACTCTACCACATCTGACCTAATGAGGGAGGAACACTGATGAAAGAGAGAAATCAAACCAGCAAGAGTCCAGGAGTGCTCGCGGAACTCGGCGGAGACCGTACGCCCACCCCGCGACAGATGCGGTTCTTTGCCGGATTCATCCGGACGCTCGAGCGGATGCAGTGGAAGCGCCTCCGCTACAGCTGACCGTACCGGCACCGCCGGCCCTCCGAGGCCGGCGTTTTTCTTTGACAATTGGTCAAATAGGCGCACAATTTGAGGGTGACGTTATTATTTGTCACTATTGTCGTAGTGACAGGTATCGCACTCTTTATTTTATTGTGACGGCACTCTTAGCACCTAACATAAACTCTATGGAAAACACCGCAAAGAACTTTGCGCTCCAGCTCGGATCGCTCATTTCACTCTACGTGTCGATCGGCGCACTCGTCGGGCTCTTCTTCGGCATCATCACCGTCCTCTACCCGGATCCGGCGCAGTACGCGTGGGAAGCCGAGAGCGCGCGAATGACTATCAGGACGACCATCGCGATTCTCATCGTTTTCTTCCCGACGTACATCGTTCTCACTCGTATCGTGAACACCATCCGGCGGACCGAGTCGGGTACATACCTCACGCTCACAAAGTGGCTCGTCTACCTCTCACTCCTCGTGGGCGGCGGCGTCCTCCTCGGCGACCTTGTTATGGTGCTCCAGAGCTTCCTCGGGGGCGAACTCACGACACGTTTCGTTCTCAAGGCGCTCACGGTGCTCCTCATCGTCGGGGGTGCCTTCTTCTACTACCTCCTCGACGTACGGGGGTACTGGCAGACTCACGAGACAGACTCCATCCGCTATGCGGCCGCCGTCTCACTCATTGTCATCTTTGCCGTCATTTCCGGTTTCTTGAAGATCGAAACGCCGGGTGAGGTCCGTGAGATGAACATCGATCGCACACAGGTTGCCGACCTTGGCCAGATCCAGTACCAGGTACAGGCCTACGGCATCACCGAAGGGGCGCTTCCTGCAACGCTCGACGAAGCATTCGGCGGACTCCCGGTCCCAGAGGCACCGGAGGGACGGGAAGCGTACCGCTACGAAGTCGTGAGCGCGACGAACTTCAAACTCTGTGCAACCTTTGCGTATCCGACGAGCGAGGCAGAGCGCGTGAAGTACCCCGACATCTTCGTCACCGAACCGATGATGGTAGACAACGTGTACAACTGGAATCATGGGGAAGGCGAGTGGTGTTTCGAGCGCGTCGTCGGGCAGACTTCTAAAAACTAGACAGAACGCTTTTTCACGGCATAATGTCCTAGAACCCATTTCAAGCGTTTTCCATCTGCCATGCATAAAAAGTACGACCACGGAGCGATTGAGAAGAAGTGGCAGGGTGAGTGGAGGGCGAGCGGCATCTACGACGTCGGCGCGCGCGACCCGAAACGGGAAAAGGAGTACGTCCTCGTCGAGTGGCCGTACCCGTCGGGGAATCTCCACATCGGGCACTGGTTTGCTTTTGCAGTTGTTGATATCTACGTACGACAGAGGCGGATGGCGGGGAAACAAGTCTTTTTCCCGATGGGGTTTGATGCCTTCGGACTTCCCGCAGAAAACGCCGCCATCAAGCGCGGTCTCGATCCCAAGGGGTGGACGGAGTCGAACATTGCCTTCATGCGCGGCCAGCTCGAGAGCATGGGCAACGCGTTCTCGTGGGACAAGACGACGAGCTCGACTGATCCCGAGTACTACGTGTGGACGCAGTGGATGTTCACCAAATTTTTTGAGTCGGGCATTGCATACCGGGGAACCGGCAAGGTGAACTGGTGTCCGGGATGCAACACCGTCCTCGCGAACGAGCAGGTCCTCGCAAACGGCACGTGCGAACGCTCGGGAGACTTGGTTATTGAGCGTGCGATGACGCAGTGGATGCTCCGCATCACCGACTTCGCCGATGCGCTCATTGACGACCTCGATGCACTCGACTGGCCAGAGCACATCAAAGAGGCCCAGCGGAACTGGATTGGCCGCTCCAAGGGCGCGCGCCTCACCTTCGCACTCTCGACCGGTGACTCGGTAGACGTCTTCACGACACGGCCCGACACACTCTTTGGGGCGACGTACCTCGTGCTCGCACCGGAGCACCCGCTCGTGGAAACGCTCAAGTCCCGCATCACGAACGTTGACGAAGTCTCCGCATACCAGGAAGAGACTCGGAAGAAGAAGGATGAGGAACGCCTCGCCGAGGGGAAGGAGAAGACCGGCGTCCGCCTTGCGGGCATCACTGCGACGAATCCAGGAACGAAAGAGGAGATTCCCGTCTTCATTGCCGACTACGTCGTCGGTTCCTACGGTACCGGTGCCATCATGGCTGTCCCGGCGCACGACGAGCGCGACTTTGCGTTTGCCGTGAAGTATGAGCTTCCCATCGTTGCGGTTATTTCCGGTGAAGGAGAGGAGTTACCGTACGCCGGGACGGGAACCCTCATGAATTCCGGCAACCTCAACGGCCTCAATTCCGAAGAGGCGAAAGTGAAGATTACTGAAGCGGTCGGCGGGAAATTCGAGAACACATACCGGCTCCGTGACTGGTCTATCGGACGCCAGCGGTACTGGGGCGTTCCCGTGCCGATTGTCTATGACCCTGAGGGGAACCCGCACCCAATTCCCCGAGAGCACCTCCCGTGGCACCTGCCGACCGACGTCGACCACACTCCGACCGGTGAGCCGCCGCTCGCAAAGTCTGAAGAACTCAAGGCACGGGTTACGCGCATCTTTGGTGCGGGGTGGACACCCGACGTTGAGACGATGGATACGTTTGTCGACTCTTCCTGGTACTTCCTCCGGTACATCGACAATGCAAACGGGGAAGAATTTTCATCAAAGACAGCCCAGGAGGCATGGATGCCGATTGATACCTATTTCGGCGGAGCAGAACACACGACGATGCACCTCCTCTATTCGCGCTTCTGGCAGAAGGCGCTCCACAAACTCGGCCTCGTCACCCTCTCGGAACCCTACAAGAAGCGCGTGAACCGGGGACTCGTTCTCGGTCCCGACGGCAACAAAATGTCGAAGTCGAAAGGGAACGTCATCGACCCGGATGAACAGGTTAAAAATCTCGGTGCCGATACCGTGAAGATGTACCTCGCCTTCATGGGTCCCTACGGAGAGGCAACAAACTATCCCTGGGACATGGGCGGCATTGCCGGCATTCGGCGGTTCCTCGAGCGCGTCTATGGACTTCGAGACCACCTCCGTGACACTGCTGGATACGACGTCACGAAGCTCCTCCACAAGACCATCGCGAAGGTTACCGAGGACATCAGCTCGTACAAGTTCAACACAGCAATAAGTGCACTCATGATTTTTGTGAACACTGCCGAGAAGCACGGGCTCACCGCCGGAGATTACCGTTCGTTCCTCACACTCCTCGCGCCGTTCGCTCCGCACCTCACCGAAGAACTCTGGCACGAGGCAGGGGAAGAGGAGTCAATCCACCGTGCTTCGTGGCCGACCGCAGACACTAAGCATCTCTTTGACGAAATGGTCACGGTTGCCGTTCAGGTGAACGGCAAGATGCGGGGAACGGTCACCGTTGCATCCGGCGCGGATGAGCGTACAGTGCTCGAAGTCGCAAAGGCAGACCCTATCCTCGGACCGAAGATTGAGGGTACACCGGTGCGGGTCATTTATGTCCCCAACCGTATCCTCAACCTGGTCGTGTGACGGCCACTTGACGGTATGGTATCGGCGTGATAAAAATAAGGCCACATATTTTGGAGGAGGTCACCTGGAGGACCCTAAAAAACCATGATTACATTTAAACCAAAAGTCGTTACCAAAAAGCTCCTCTCGGTGCTCCCCGAGCGCGCCCGCGACGTCCTCAAGAAGCGTTACGGCCTCGGAAATACTCCTGAGACATACACACTCGAGTCTATCGGCCAGACATACGGCATCACCCGTGAGCGCGTCCGCCAGATTGAGAACTACGGCATCCAGTCCATCCAGAAGTCCGAGGCGTACACGGAGTCTCTCGAGGCGTTCGAGGAGCTTAAGACCGCCCTCCACACGCTCGGAGGCGTCATCAGCGAACAAGACCTTCTCTCGGAACTCGCCGAGGACCCCTCGCTTAGGAATCACATCTACTTCCTCCTCGTCGTCGGCGACCCGTTCAAGCGCATCAAGGAAGACACCTCATTTGCACACCGCTGGTGCGTCGAGAAGAAGGTTGCGGATGCTGTCGAGAAGGCGCTCAAGAACATCTTCGAGTCTCTCGGCGAAGACGACCTCGTTGCCGAGGATGAGATTCTCGCACGTCTCAAGAACGAACTCGGCGAGATTGAGGAGCGATACCGCGACGAGAAGATTCTCCGGCGCTGGCTCGCCATTTCAAAACAGATTGACCGCAACCCTCTCGGTGAGTGGGGTCACGCAACCTCGCCGAATGTCCGCGCAAAGGGCATCCGCGACTACGCGTACCTCGCCGTGAAGCGTCACGGTTCACCAATGCACTTCAAGGAAGTTGCCGATGCTATCAAGAATCTCTTCCGGAAGAACGCACACGTTGCAACGACCCACAATGAGCTCATCAAGGACAAGCGCTTCGTGCTCGTCGGTCGGGGCCTCTACGCGCTCTCCGAGTGGGGATACTCGGCAGGCGTCGTCAAGGACGTCCTCCGGGAGATTCTCCGCACCCATGGGCCTCTGACCCGCGAAGAAATCATCGACAAGGTGAAGAAAGAGCGCTACGTGAAGGACAACACGATTATTGTGAACCTCCAGGATACGACGCTCTTCAAGAAACTCCCCGACGGCAGCTACATGCTCGTCGAGTAAAGAATTACTCACAAAACAGCCGGAACGTCGCAGGCGTTCCGGCTGTTTTGTTGTACAATAGAACCCATGATGGGTCTCATCGAAGGTCCGATTCACTTCCTCGAGGGGTTCGGCGTAAACGTGAAGGCGATGCTTACTCTCCTCGGGGTCGGCTTCATCTTTCTCGCCGTCTCAGTCATCGACATTGAGGGGAACGCGGTCGTGGGGTACATGGTCGCAACGGCGCCCGTGTGGCTCCCCATCGTCACCTTTTCAGTCTTCTTCAGCGCCTGGATGGACTACGTCCACAAGCAGTACAACCTCGACAACGGTCGGGTAACCCTCGAAATCAAGCTCCCCCAGGAGGTCTTTAAGTCTCCCGAGGCGATGGAGCTCGTCCTCATCCAGCTCCATCAGACTGCATCACCCGATAACCATGTTCAGACGTACTGGGACGGAAAGCATCCGCCAAAGTATGCTCTGGAGCTCGTCTCGCGGGGGGGAGACGTGCGCTTCTACATCAACACCCCTCGAAAGAAGTTCAAGAACATCATCGAAACCCAGCTCTACGCCCAGTACCCGGGCATTGAGGTCCACGAGCTCGACGTCGACTATACGGCCGAGGTTCCCTGGGACCCGAACCGGTTCGGGTACTTCTCCATGCACTTCGGACTCAAAAAGGCGGATGCATACCCTATCAAGACGTACGTCGACTACGGTCTCCATATGATGCCCAAGGAGGAGGAAAAAGTGGACCCCATCACCTCGATGCTCGAGATGCTCGGTGCTATCGGCCCGGGAGAATACATCTGGCTACAAATTCTCATCGATGCCCACCGAAAGCTCAACTTCAAGGTTGGAAGTCTCACCGAAGAACCTGACTGGATTACAGCCGCGCGGGAAGAGATTCAGAAAATCATTACGGATGCCGCGAAGCGGGTGGGGGTCGGGGAGGATGATATGGGAAAGAATGTAAACCAATTCCTCACGGAAGCTGAACGCGACACCATAAAGGCAATTGAACGCTCTTTGGGAAAGAATGCCTTCAATACCGCCATACGCGGTATGTACATTGCAAAGAAAGAATCCTTCAAGCCCGGCGAGCAGATCGGCGCCATCATCACCGGCTGGCGCGGGTACGACGACCTCAATCGAAACGCCATCGGCATCCGCTGGCGCACCGACTTCGACTGGAACTGGTGGCAGGACCCTTCGGGGAAGAAGCGCGAGCACTATAAGGAGCAGGAGCTCGACGAGTACAAGCGGCGAGTGTACACGCACCACAACGAAAGTGACACACCGAAAGTGTGCACGACCGAGGAGCTCGCGACGATGTTCCACCTCCCCGGTAAGGTCGCGACAACACCGTCGCTTTCGCGCATCCCCTCAAAGCGTGCAGAACCCCCGTCGAATCTTCCCACCTAGCGCATGCCTCCCGTATACCCAACCGAACAGCCAGGGAAGGCAAGACTTCTCCTTGCAGTACTTTCTGGACTCTCCATTACTCTCCTTCTCGGGGCGCTCCTTTGGTTTGAATCGCAGAATGCACCACACCTTGATTTCCCTGTGGGCGTAGACATTGAGATTGCCGAGGGGCTCACTCAGAATGAGATTACCAATCTTCTCGCCGAAAAACACGTCGTCCGCTCCGCACTCTACCTCTACCTCCACCTCGCCAGGACGCACGAGGGAGAATTCGTGAAAGCGGGGACGTACCGTTTCGGGGAGCCGCTCACCACCGAGGAGGTCGCCCGCTCACTCACCCGTGGTGAAAACCGCTCACCGCTCCTCCGCTTCACGCTCCCCGAGGGATTCCACGCCGGTGAACTCTCCCGCTACCTTCCCGAGGAGCTCGGCATCACGGACACCACAGACCTCCGCACGAAAGAGGGGTACCTTTTCCCGGACACGTACTTTGTCTCACAGGAAGCGACGCTCGACGACATTGTCGTGATGCTCGAAACAACCTTCCAGGAAAGGATTCAACCGCTCAGAGAGAAGATTGATGCCTCACCGTTCACTGAGGCAGAGGTCATTACGCTCGCGTCAATCATCGAACGTGAGGCAAACGACCCTGAATCAAAGCGGCTCGTCTCCGGCATTCTTCAGAACCGTCTCGACATCGGTATGCCACTTCAGGTGGACGCTGTCTTCGACTACCTCCTCGGAAAAACGAGCGCTGAGCTCACCGAAGACGACCTCGATTTCAATTCTCCGTACAACACGTACCGGTACGCAGGACTCCCCCCCGGACCGATTGCAAACCCAGGCCTCGAATCCATTGCGGCCGTCCTCGAGCCCGCGGATACGAGTTACCTCTACTACCTCACCGGAAACGACGGGAAGTTCTACTATGCGAAGACCTTCGAGGAGCACAAGCGCAACAAGGAACGGTACCTTAGGTAGCCACAACGGGTCGCCTGTGGTAGCGTTTTTCTCACCATGGAAACCAAGGAAAAGGAAACTGTCTTCGTCGGTCTCTCGGGGGGCGTGGACTCGAGTGTCTCCGCAGCACGTCTCCTCCGCGCTGGATACCGCGTCGTCGGCGTTTTCATTAGGACCTGGGCACCCGACTTTCTTCCGTGCACCATCGAGGAAGACCGGCTCGACGCGATGCGCGTCGCCGCGAAGCTCAACATCCCTTTTCGCACCTTTGATGCCGAGGATGTGTACAAGCGCGATGTCGCCGACTACATGATTGCCGAGTACCGGGCAGGAAGGACGCCAAACCCCGACGTCATGTGCAACCGTTTCGTGAAGTTTGGCGCTTTTCTCGACTACGCGCTCGAGGAGGGAGCCGACTTCATTGCAACCGGGCACTACGCGCGGGTGGAGCACCGGTCTGACGGATACCGCCTCCTCCGCGGAGCTGACCCCCTGAAAGACCAGAGCTACTTCCTCTGGACACTTACGAAGCGAGAACTCGAACGGACGCTCTTTCCGATAGGCGACAGCGTGAAGTCTACAATCCGCCTCGAAGCCGCGCGCTATTCCTTGCCAACCGCGGACAAAAGTGATAGCCAGGGCATCTGTTTCCTCGGTGAAGTTGATCTCCGCGCATTCCTTCGCCACTATGTAGAGACCGAGCCGGGAGATGTTCTCGATGAGCAGGGAAACGTCGTGGGGAGGCATGAGGGAGCGCTCTTCTACACCCTGGGTCAGCGGCACGGATTCACCCTCACGACACCCTCCGACGGGACGCCCCGGTACGTTGTGAGAAAGAATATGGAAAAGAATACCGTCACGGTAGCCTCAGACGTACTAAAGATTCAAGGGAAACGTCTTCGCGTCGAGGGAGTGAACGTCATTGGCTCCACGATTCCGCCCACCTGTACGGCGCAGTTCCGATACCGGCAGAAGCCGTTCTCCGTCGCAGTCGTTCCTGCCGACGGACGTGGTATGCTTATTGACGTTCACGACGAAACTGTTGAACTTCCCGCCCTCGGACAATCTGCTGTCTTCTACGATGGTGACGTATGTCTCGGCGGCGGGACCATAAGCGAAATACTACAATGCGGATAATAAAAGCAGACGGAAGCACCGAGGAATTCAGGCCAGGGAAGCTCGTTTCCTCGCTCAAGCGTGCCGGCGCTCGGCGGGAGGAGATTTCCCGTATTGTCGAGGCAGTTGAGCGGTCGCTAAAGGACGACATGAAGACTCAGCACATCTACCAGAAGGCGTTCCAGCTCCTCCGCGAGTCAAATGATCCGGTTG
>CAYRER010000004.1:0-35211 GCA_964423385.1 uncultured Candidatus Saccharibacteria bacterium
CCCCCCCCCCCCCCCCCCCCCCCCCCCCCCCCCCCCCCCCCCCCCCCCCCCCCCTATAGAACACACAAGAATAAGACAGTATTTGTATCATGAGGATTGGATGCATTGGTCAGGGGTGGGTGGGGAAGAACATCGCGGACAACTTCGAGGCCCGCGGGTACTCGGTTGTGCGCTACGCGCTCGAACCGGAGTACGCACTCAATCGCCGGCACATCCGGGACTGTGACGTCGTTTTCATCGCAGTGCCGACGCCGACGACGCCGGAAGGCTTTGACTACAGCATTGTCGAGGAGGTAATCGGGCTCGTCGGTGACGGAAAGATTGCCGTGGTGAAGTCGACGCTCCTCCCCGGCACGACTCGCAAGATTCAGGACAAGTACCCCGGGAAGGTCATCCTCTTCTCGCCCGAGTTCCTCTGCGAGGCGACCGCCGCATACGACGTCGCGAACCCGATGCTCAACATCATGGGACTCTCGTACGATTCAGCGGGACACCGGAAGGCGGCGGGCGAGGTCATGCGCATTCTCCCCCGGAGTGATCACAACTTCATTGTCCGCGCCGAGGCTGCCGAACTCTTCAAGTACGCGCACAACATCAACGGTTACATGCGCGTCGTCTTCTCGAATCTCCTCTTCGAGGTAGCCGAGCGGACCGGCATCAACTGGGCAGACGTGAAACTCATCATGGACAGCGATCCGATGATGTCGCCGTACTACAACTCGCCGATTCATAAGAGCGGACGCGGGGCCGGCGGCCACTGCTTCATCAAGGATATGGCGGCGTTCCGCATGCTCTACGAGGTCAAGAACTCCGAAGATACGAAGGGCATTGCCGTATTCAAAGCCCTCGAAGAGAAGAATCTCGAGCTCCTCAAGAAGACGAACAAGGATGCCGAGCTCGTGAAGGGCGTGTACGGTACAATCTAGGTACCATGAAGATTTGCTACGTCGCAAACAGCCGCTTTCCGAGCGAGCGTGCGCACATGACGCAGATTGTGCAGATGTGCAATGCGTTTGCAGCGGGCGGAGATGACGTGACGCTCCTCGTGACGGACCGGAAGACGCAGGTGGCAGATTCTCCGGAGGTGTTCTTCGGTGTCCCGATTAATTTTGAAATAGTACGGATTCCCGTGCCGGATATTGCCGGAATCTCCCCGCGGATTCCCATCCTCCTCCGGCCCTTTTTCTTTTCTCTCCAGCGGATTGTCTTTGCTCTCCGCACAGCGGCGTACGTGCGGAGAACGTGCCCCGATGCCTACGTGTACGGGCGAGATGAGTGGATTCTCTGGTTGCTCTCAAAGCTCGTCGGCGCGCCGATTGTGTGGGAATCACACGAGGCGCGGTTTTCGTTTGCGGCGCGACGGCTTCTTTCCCGCATACAGCAGTTCGTCGTCATCTCCGAGGGCATCCACGACTTTTATATACGACAGGGCATTCTATCCGAACGCATGCTCGTGGCTCACGATGCGGTTGATTCCCGCTTCTTCGGCGAGCGCATTTCGACCGAACATGCCCGGGAGCTTCTCGGTATAGAAACGAAGAAACCCGTCGCTCTCTACATCGGAGGACTCGAGGAGTGGAAAGGCGCGCGGACATTCTTTGAGGCGGCGCGCCGGCAGGACTTCTTCGACACGTACGTTGTCGGCGGAAAAGAGACGGAGCTTGAGCATTTCCGTGGGGAGTACCCCTCTGTCAATTTCCTGGGCCCCCGTCCGTACCGGGATCTCCCGAAAGTGCAGCAGGCGGCAGATGTACTCGTCGTCCCGAATACAGCAATGACGCCGCTCTCGGCAGAGTACACATCGCCCCTGAAGCTCTTCGCGCACATGACGTCAGGAAAGCCGATTGCCGCATCGCGCATTCCGAGCATTACGAATGTTCTCGGTGAAGATGAGGCATTTCTTTTCACCCCCGATAATCCGGAGGACCTCATCCGTGCCATCAGAGAAGCTCTTGAAGAAAACACGCTCGCACACGAGCGGGCAGAACGTGCGTACAAAAAAAGCTCCCGCTACACGTGGGAGAAGCGGGCGGGGGAGATACGCAGGTTTATGGACGCCTCCCGTTAACTCACGCGCGAATTCCGCGCCCTTCGATGCCGCCGTACCCGAAGTTCGTCTCAACATCCCGGAGTCCGGCTTCCTCGAGCCACGCGTGGAAGGTTTCAATGAACTGCGGCTGGTCGTATGTCGGATTGAGCCAATCAAAGAGGTGGAGGAGCGCCCACTGCTTGTGAAGGTCATTTGAGAAATTTTTGTACTTCTTCGAGGTCATGAGCTCGGGCACGAGGAGCTTCTGGTTTATGGAGCGCCCGTACGGGAGCTTCGTGATGACGCACGCGAGCGGCCACATGAGGTTGATGTACGCCTCACAGAGCCGGTAGAGCCTCTCTGGCTCCAGGTGCCGCACGAACGGCCGGACCCAGTACCGGGTGTTCCACACCTGCCGGTACCACCGGTGCTTCCGGTAGATGTCCATGACGCACGAGCCGCCGGAGCGGACTTTCGCGACGATTGAGGAAATGGTCCGCTTCGGGTCGGGGGTGTGCTGGAGAACGCCGATGCACACGGCGCGGTTGAAGTACCCGTCGCGGAACGGGAGGTTGTACACGTCCGCCTGTACGATGAGGACGGATGGGTTTCCGCCGTGCGACGCGTAGTTCGCCTCGACAGCGACGCTCGCATCGAACGAAGCGATGAACGCACCCTTCTTCACGAGCTCTGCTGTGAACCGGCCGGAACCCGAACCGACTTCGAGGATTTTCTCGCCAGGAAGGCTTTCCGGCCACTTCGTCTCAATGCGAATCCTATTTTCGGAGACGGGCATGCCGGTGAAGCTGTCGTACTGCGTCTTCGCGTGCGTGAGCCACTGGTACCCGAATGCTCCCGTGTAGTGGTCCTCGGAGGTGAACCGGGGGATGCCGCGGAGAATGGGGAAGGTCTTCCCGCACGCGGAGCAGACAAGGCTCCCGGCCTCGACGCGCTCGCCGGAGCCGGACGCGTCGCCAAACGAGAGCGATTTTTTGCACGCGGTACAGACGAGGTGCTCGATGTGGCTCCTGAACATGTCCGCAAGTATACTGTCCCGAAGACCCCGAGACAAATAGAACCGCGGGAAGCCGGCACACAACCTTTCTTTCCGCTTGCCGGTAATAATACTTATAACTCGAATCACCATGGATGCACGGGAACACCTCTACCGCACCATCGACGCCATGCCGGACGCACGCGTCCTCGTCGTCGGCGACGTCATGCTCGACGTGTACGAACGGTGCGCGGTCAGACGCATCTCCCCGGAAGCACCGGTTCCGGTCGCTACGGTTCTCGAGGATTCCTCGTTCCTCGGCGGCGCAGGCAATGTCGCAAGCAATGTGCGTGCTCTCGGAGCGTCTGTTTCGATTGCGGGTGTTATCGGCAGTGACCGTGAGGGCGAGACGGTGCGGAAGCTCCTTCAAGAACAGGGAATCAATGACACAGGTCTCGTCGTCGAGGAGGGCAGGGTAACCACGGTAAAGCGGCGGATTGTCTCAGGGACACAGCAGCTCATTAGGATTGACCGGGAAATGACGGAGGACATAGATGCCGGTACCGAGCTTGCAATCTGTGATGCAATTGCCAGGCTCATTCCGGAGCATGATGTCGTCGTCGTTTCAGATTACTGCAAGGGTCTCCTTACCGAGAGTGTCATCAGTTTTGTAAAAGAGATAGCGACACAGTCAGGGAAGAAAATCTTTGTCGATTCAAAAAGCCGTCACCTTTCCCGCTACAGCGGGGTACACCTCATTAAGCCCAACAAGGCAGAGGCAGAGGCATTCGCCGGCGAGGCGTTTGCTCACGACTATGCTAATCTGGAGACCGTCGGAAGGCGGCTTTCCGCGATGCTCTCATCAAACCTCGTCGTGACGCTCGGCGGCGACGGGATGGCGCTGTTTGAAGTGGAGAGGTTTGCACACAAACGAACCCTTGCACAAGATGTGTTCGATGTCTCGGGAGCGGGCGATACGGTACTCTCGGTCGTTGCAACCGCGGTCGCGGTCGGCGCCGACCTCGAGAGTGCCGTTGACCTTTCAAATCACGCAGCCGGATACGTGGTGAGTAAACTCGGGACTGTTGCGTGCAACCAGGAAGTCCTCCGGGCAGCGCTTCAAGCTGCTCTGTAACCAAGGCACCACAATACACAATGCGCACATTTTTTCTCCAAGACATTCCGCTTGCGGACATACGACACAACGACCTCCCTGCGTATCTCGCTGAGGGGTTCGGCGGGAAACCGATTGAGGAGTGGCCGGTGTACCGGTTCTTCACAATGTACTGGGAGGGTAACCGGGAAGAGGCCACCAGAGAGTTTGTCGAGTGGTACAGGGACCAGCTTGGGAAGTACGCGATGGTGCCGAAGCGGGACGGAGGGATGCGCCGAGGTTCTCTCTACAACCTCATTGAGAAGCGGTGCGGCGTGCCGTTTGAGAAGACGGAAACCTCCTGCCGCGAGGCGACAATCCGGGAGCGCGTCTCACAGCGGCTCGGACTCCTCGACACCATACAGAGCCGCGGGTACCAGGCGGGGGAGGCAGAGCGCATCGACGGATTTCGGGAAAAGGGATTTGTGTACCTCACCGGAGGGCACCACCGCGCGGCAATCCTCAAGGTGCTCGGGGAGGAGAAGCTCCCCGGCGTGTTAGTATTCCCGAACCGGCTCGTTTATAATTTCTTCACCTTACTCCGAAACATTCGACATGGCAGTATTTAACGACAAGAAAGCATACAAGGAGTGGATTGACGGTCAGGACTGGTACCAGACCATTGACCTGCCGAGCGGGCTTCGGACTCCCGGGAAAGTTCCCACCGAGCTTCGGATGCCGCTCTTTGACAGCATTGACTTTGCAGGGAAGTCCGTCCTCGATGTGGGCTGCAATTCCGGCCAGTACTCTTTTGCGGCAAAGGACCGGGGAGCACGTGAGGTTGTCGGCATCGACCTCGATGCGAAGCGCATCGCCCAGGCGCGCACCCTCGCCGAGAATGAAGGGTACGACGTCTCCTTTGAGGAGCGGAATATCTTTGATGCACCGTTTGACCGCCGATTCGATATCGTTCTCTGCATCGCGGTGCTCACCGAGATTCAGGACACATTCAGTGCCATTGAGCGTCTCAAGAACGTCATCGGCTCGTACGCGCTCATTGAACTCTCGCTCGCCCGGCCGATTGTCTATGCTTCGTACTCAAAGCGCTGGCTCCGGGGGTACGACGGACTTTCGCGCCGGAGCGCCGTCGCCGAGGTGCGGAAGATACGCGGAGACAAGTGGGTCGTCGATCCGTCGTTCGATGTTCTCAAGGCTATCTTCGGACCGGAGTTCAAGCTTACCCGTAAGGGGCGCGGTGTCCGGTACGACCTCGTTGAGGTTGTCCGCATCGCCGGCTGATGCCTATGAAGAAGATTATCCTCCACGTACGCAACTTCATTCTCTTTCTCCGTGCGCTCCTCTCGATTGTCCGCTACGGGACGCGGAGGGACGTTCCTGCACACCCGCCAAAGAAGGTGCTCGTCGTCCAGCTCGCGAAGCTCGGAGATATGGTGTGCATCACTCCGGTGCTCCGCGCACTGAAGCAACATCTGCCCGAGACGAAAGTATACGTGCTCGGAGATGCGCTCAATAAGAAAGTTCTTGAGCACAATCAGGATGTCGACGAGTACATTATCTTTGACCGTCGTGAGCTCCCCGGCGTCATTCGCCGTCTTAAGGAAGAGCAGATTAATGTTGCATGCATTCGCGGGATTGGGTTCATAGGACTCGCCCTCGTTCTCCTTGCAGGCATACAGGTGGTTGTCACCTCCCGCGTCGCCGAGGGTAAAGGATTTGAGACACGGACGTATCGGTGGCTCCTCCCGTACGTACGGACAATCGATTTGCGGTTCGGAGAATATATGCCTCGTCAGTTTCTTCGGCTCCTTGAACCTCTCGGAATTCATGCTGACGATACGACGAAGCACCTCGGCTTTTCGGAAGCAGCAGATAGAAAAATAAATGCATTCATTGCGGAAAAGGGTGTCGACATCCAGAGAGACTTCGTCGTCGCAGTGTCACCGTCTGCAGGACATAAGATAAAAGAGTGGCCCGGAGACCGTTTTGCTGAAGTCATCGATTACCTGATTACAGTGCATGGAGCGAAGATTCTTCTTATTGGGGGACCAATGGATGAGGAAAAGGTCAGTACCGTTCTCAAACATAGCCAGAATGCCGAAGAGGTCATCAATACACAAGGTCAACTCAGCATAGATGAACTGAAGGCACTTTTGTCCAAGGTGCACCTATTTATAAGCGTCGATACGGGGCCGATTTATATTGCAGAGGCATTCGGTACGCCGACCATAGACATTACTGGTCCAATTGATGAAAGAGAACAGCCGCCAATAAGCGACATCCATAAGGTAGTCACTCCTCCACATCGGACAGGGCCGGAACTCTTCGTCATGAATGCAAAAGGATATGATAAGGCAGAAGCACGCCGACAGACGGAGTCGATTACAGCCAGCATGGTCATTAATACGTTTGAGGAGCTATATCTGCGCATAAAGAAATAATATGGAAGCATGTATTGTCTGCAGGAGCAATGAAACAAGGGAGACCGTCCGGAACGGACTCCCCATGTTTCAGTGTGCAGTATGCGGTCTCGTATGGCGGCGGGATTTTGATGTCGACATCTCTCACTATGAGGACGTGCCGGTGAAGCTTGCTGAAAAAAACCTGACGCGTCGGACGAGGAACGTTCAGGATAGAATCAGGCTCATTGAACGCCATCTCACGCCGAACGACGTATGTGACATCGGTCCGGGTGAAGGCCTCTTTCTCCGGGAACTTGCACGGAAGGGGTATCGGAACCTCATCGGCATCGAACCGAACAAAGATGCCGCCGCATTTGGACGGGCACAAGGTCTCGATATCATCCCGGGAACCTTATCAGATGCCCCGAAGATAATCAGGGAACATGGAGTGCATACGGTGACCTTATTCCATGTCATTGAGCACCTCACTGATCCGCGCGAGGCGCTCACGAGCATCTACGAGAGTCTCGGGAAAGGAGACCACCTCATCATTGAGACACCAAATGCTGACGGGTACTCCTTTGTGCGGACGAACCACCAGCATCCGCTTGTCTATCCCCAGCACCTCTTCTATTTCAATATGGATAATCTCGCGAGACTCCTCACAGATGTCGGCTTTACTGTGGCTGCGCGGGGGAAGCGCGGCTTCGACCAGTACAATATGAGCATTCGGCACGCACTCTTCTGCCTCGGCTTCGGCAAGCCCACGTTTGTCCCGGCTTCTGAAGGATCAAAATCGGCAGGGGCCGTGACCGGAGAAAGCGTACACCCGGAGGGTGTCAGTTCCTATGCACGAGCATGTATCCGGAAGATGCTCAATATGGCAGTGATTCTCCTCGGTCGAGTTGATTATCAGTGGGTGATTGCGAGGAAGTAACAATACAATGGAAACAGAGACAAATGAGAACAAAAAGACTCTGCCGGGGCGCTTCAAGTCTTGGCTCTTCGCTTCACCCATCGGGCGGCTCTTCATCGACCGGCGGTTCTTCAACTACACACTCATCGGCGTTTTCATATCGCTCCTCAACATATTCCTCCTCTGGCTTCTCATCGATATCTTCGAGATTTCCACGGTCATTGCGAGTACGCTCGTCATCGGTTCGACATTTATTTTCCGCTACGTACTCTTCCGCCTCTTTGACGTGATGTAAGAGACTAGTGTTTCAGGTACACGCGTACGGTGTAGAGTCCGCGCTGGTCTGATGCGTAGTACACGCGCGAGATGAGCTCGGCGATGAAGCCGAAGACAAGCAGCTGAATGCTCACGATAACGCCGACGGCGCTCACCACGAGAAGCCCGGTGTTTTGGTATGAAGGGAAGCCGAGCACGTACTTCTGGTAGGTGACAAAGGCGATGCCGAGGATTCCCAGGGTGAGTCCCACAATGCTCAGCGCCCCGAAGGCGCGGAACGGTGCCTTTGCGTACTTCGTGAGGAACTTGATGAGGAGAAGGTCGAGTGTGACCCGGAAGATTTTGCCGACGCCGATGCCGTACGAAGAAACTCCCCGCACGCGCTTGCGTATCTTGATGGGGATTTCCTTTATACGGATTCCCTTGTAGTAGACGAGAACTCCCGCAAAGCGGTGGAGGTCGCCGGTTAGGTCGAGGCTTCGGAGCAGCTCACGGCGGTACGCCTTCATGGTTGAACCGAAGTACTTCATCTTCACGCCTGTCGACATGCTCACGAGCGCATGGAACGTGCGGGAAAGAAACGCAACGAGGCTGCTCCCGCGGTCATCGGTGAGTTTCCAGCTCGAGGCGAGGTCGTTACCCTCTTCGATGGCGCTGATGAACTCGGGGAGGTACGCAGGGTCATGCTGTCCGTCTCCATCCATCGCGATGATGACATCACCGCCCGCGTGCTTGAAGCCGGCGGAGAGTGCCACCGTCTGGCCCTGGTTGCCGAGGAGCGAGACGACCTGAACACAGGGGTCCTTCTCATAGAGGTCCCGGAGCACCTCGAGAGAATTGTCGCTGCTGCAGTCGTCGACGTAGATGATTTCGTACTCTTTGTGCGAGGCGCGGAGAACGTCGGTGAGTTCCCGGTAGAGCGGGAGAATGTTTTCAGCCTCATTATAGACAGGGAGGACGATGCTGATTTTCTTGATGAGGTAGGGGTTCATAGTTGCGTAGTACCGGCTATCTTATATCGGAAAAAGTCGAAAGTACAATGCCACTTTCAGTGACAAGTCTTCGGAGTCCCGGGTCGGTAAGTGTCTCAAGCTCCTCCTCACGGTGCGCGTCAATATAATTTTCAAATGTTTCCGGGGCAAAGCCGGGATGGCATGAGAGTTCGGTAGTCCCCGACGGGAGATTCTTGAAGACTGCTGTGAGCCGCTCCACAGTGAACTGCCTGCTCAAGGACACGCCGATGAGCCGGTCGGGTGATTTGATACCGCTCTTTTGTAGAAGATGCCGGTTGTATGGAGCAAAGAGCGTCATGATAAGGAGCTTCGTGAACTGTCCGGGGTTCGTGAGCGTCCGTACTGTCGGCAGCTCGTAGGGGAGGCGGATTGCCGGTATCTGATGCTTCGCCGCAAGAGCGAGGACGATACTAAGTACAAGCGGAAGCGTGTGGAGGTGTTTTTCCGTGTCGAGGTGTGAGATACGTACTCCCGCCCTGTGCACCTTCTCAATCTGTGCCTCAAACTCGCGGGTGATTTCCTCCCGTGCCTGTCGGGGATGGAGAAGACACCGGAGCATAAACCGCGATGGGCTGTGGAGGAACATTCCGCCCGGGGCAAGGTAGGGAGCCGTGGTGAGTGCAGGACCGCGGTGCATATTGAGGTGTACGCCCACATCGAGTCCCGGTGCCTGTATGAGGGTCGCCACAGCATGCTCAAATCCCGCCATATTCGACATGAGCGAGACGCTCGTCACGATGCCTTCCCGGTGAGCCTTCAGGATTCCTTCGGTAACCTCGGTGCTTTCTCCGAAATCATCGGCATTTACAATGAGGTGTTTCCCTGGCGCAGTCTTCTCCTGATACATGACCCAAGTATACACGTTTCGGGGGCGGGGCGTGCATTGCCGGGCAATAGTCATTTTCAGGGAGATGTGCAATTATAGAGACACTCAAAATGGCAAATCCGGGAGACAATCTGGTCGAGCACTACAGCACCATTGACGACGTGTCATCCGACTTCAGAAATGCCAATCTCATCAGCCTCGTCACCTCGCTCGTTTCCGGGGAGACGGTCGTCGATATCGGTTCGGGGAGCGGTTTCCTTGCCGGTATGCTCCAGAGAAGCGGGAAGAAGGTCACCGGCATTGAACCGGAGCCGGGCCTGTGTGACCTCTCCCGTCGCCTCAATCCTGATGTTGCGGTCATTGCCGGCAAGGCAGAGGAGATTGACGCACTCGTGACCGAGCCGGTCGATACGGTCGTCATGGCTGACGTCCTCGAGCACATCGAACACGACGGCGAGCAGGTGCAGAAGATTCACGGCGTTCTCCGTGAGAACGGAGAGTTTGTTCTCGTCGTGCCTGCCCACCCGTTTCTTTTCGGGGAACGAGACCGGCAGATGGGGCACTACCGGAGGTACACGAAGGCGACGCTCACCCGGGTGCTCACGGCGGGCGGTTTCCGTCTCGAGCGTGTACGTTACTGGAATGCGCTCGGGGTGCTTCCGTATCTCATTGCGGAGAAGGTGCTCCGCCGTCCGCTCCGGGCAGAGTTCCGTGACGGCAAGAAGAAGGGATTTTTCTCACGGGCAGTGCGGCGGATGCTTCACCTCTGGTTTCGGCATATCGAGAACCGGTGTAACTTTGGGTTCGGGTTGAGTATTATAGCTGTTGCCAGAAAAGTATAAGCGTATGATGCATACCGTAAAAAAACTGTTCAAGAACCACGCCGCCGCTGTTCTCCTCGCCCTCTTCTTTTCCGTCGTCGTCGCGGCGCCGCAGGTGTACTTCCGCATCGACAACCGGGAGATGCTCAAAGACGGAGTACAGAGCATCGAGCTCATTCCTGACTCTCCATGGTCTGCCCGCGCGCGGGAAGTGATGGACGGCCACCCATGGTTTGGCAACATCTACAATAAGGACGGCAAGGATAATCCATACCTCTTCCAGCCCCTCGGCTCCATGGTCGTCGCATATTCGGGAATGGCGTTCGGTCTCGACATCAACGACACCATTCTTCTCTCACGTCTCGTCTACTCGTTCGTCGTGTTCATGCTCTTCTACGGGTTTGTCTACCTTCTCTCCCGGGACAAGTTCGCTGCGCTCTCTGCATCCGCCGTACTCCTCTTTGCCGATTCGGTGCTGAGCGCCTTCGGTATCTCCCAGGTGCTCCACGGCTTAAGTCCGGATTACTTTGTCCGCATGGCCCGCCCGGTCAACCCGGCGATGATTTATGTTTTCTTCATCGGGTTCCTCATTCCGTTCTGGCTTTTCTACCGCACGCGGCGGTGGCAGTGGGGCGCGGTGAGCGCAGTGGTGCTCGGTCTCAATTTCTACAACTACTTCTACACGTGGACGTACCTCTACGCTTTCGGCGGCATTCTCGCTCTTTCCTTTCTCATCCAAAAGAACTGGAGGGAAGCAGTCCGGCTCGGATCGGTGTTTGTCGGCGCACTTCCCATTGCGCTCCTCTACATCGTGAACCTCCACGAGGTCACCCTTCACCCGGCATACGAGGAGGTCGGTGCACGGTTCGGCATGGTGTACACGCACGGCCCCCTCTTCATCGGGGTTACGGCGCTTGCGGGAATCATCATCTTCCTCATCGGGTTTCCGCGTGAAGACCGGAGCAGGTACCTCTTTGCGCTCGCGCTCGCGCTCGCACCGATTGTGACTATGAACCAGCAGATTATCACCGGCAAGGTCCTCCAGCCGGCGCACTACCACTGGTTCTTCCACAAGCCCATCGCCGTCATCCTTGTCACCATTGTTCTCTTCCACCTCGTCGGGCGCTTTGCCGGCGACTTCTACAAGAAGATGCTCGCCATTCTCATCGTGTCAGTGAGCATCATCGTCGGCGTATTCACGCAGGTTGAGTCGTACCAGCACGACCGGCGCGACGGCATCGACATCACCATGGAGCGGCAGAAGTACGGCCCGGTCATGGATTGGTTGAACGAGAACGTAGCAAAGGAGACGATGGTGTTCGGCAACAATGAATCGTCGCACCTCGTTGTCATCTACACGCCGCTCAACGTCTACTACCACCGCGCCGCGCCGTTTGCCTCACTCTCCGCTACCAAGGCGCGCCAGTACGAGACACTCTTCGCGTTCTACCGGCTTGAGGGTCTCGGGAGCGCAGACGTCCGCGAGCGGTTCTTCGCGGACCGTGTGCGAATTTCGGGAGAGATATACGGCATATACTACCGGGAGCTCTTCGGCTCGTACGAGGCAATACCAGACGACAAGATTGAGGAGGCAATTGCCGAGTACCTGAAGGCACTCGAGACACCCGCCGACATCTGGCTCGAAAACTCTTTCAGGAAGTACGAAGTTGAATACATTGTGTGGGACACGAGGGTTGATCCCCTCTGGCAGCTCAACAAGTACCCATTCCTTGAAGAGGTGGCAACACTGGGAACAATGAAGATTTACCACGTCGTTCCGAAGCAGTAGAGTCCCTGGAGCAGGCGACTAACGGTTCATGAAAGTCATCTACGTAACCTCGTACACGTTCCCATCGACGCGCGCGGAGCCGTACTACCTCAAGTCTATGGCAGAAGCGTTCACGTCGCTTCTCGGTGACAGCTTCTCTCTCATGGTGCGCGGGCAGGTGCCGGAGGAACTCGCCCACGCACGTGCGACAGCTGTGCCGGCACCCGCACGGTTCAAGGTCCTGTACTACTTCTTCTGGTTCCCGCGCTTTGTATGGAAGGAGAAATTGAGCAGCCGGGAGGTTCTCTTCATGTCGAACGACCCGTACCTCCTCGCCGTCTTCATTTTCTGGCGAAAGGCACTCCGCCTCAAATACCGCGTCTGCTCCGATTGGCACCAGCTCTTTGAAGACTGGAAGGACGGGTTTGTTGCGCGTAGCAGTGACTACCTCATCGCGACGACCGGCCGGCTCAAGGGGTTCATTTCGTCGATTCCGGGGGTGAAGCCGGAGCGGATTCTCGTCGCGTACGGCGGCATCGATACCCGTGCATTCTCCGGCAGACAGAGCCGTACCCGGAAAGAGCGGAGAACCGCGCTCGGACTTCCTCCCGATGCATTCCTCGTGGGCTACGTCGGCGGGTTTAAGGCAGCGGGGGAGGAGAAAGGTCTTGCTACAATGATTCGATCGCTCCCGTACCTCGATGAGCGGGTCTTTATGGTATTTGTCGGCGGCTCGAAGGACTACCACGGCGAGTACCCGATTCTCGCGCGGTCACTCGGCGTCGAAGACCGGTGCATCTTCGTCGGGAAACAGCCCTTTGCGGGAGTTGTCGAGTACGAGCTTGCGCTTGATGTGCTTGCCATACCGTACCCCGACAAACCCCACTTCAGGAACTACGGTTTTCCTCTCAAGGTCTGGGAGTACCTGGCATCAGGACGCCCCATCGTGTACTCAAACCTTGATATCATTGGAGAGGTGCTCGCGGGAAAGGCGACACCGTTTGTTCCTGATGACCCGAAGGATTTTGCGCGGGTGATTGCGCACATACAGAACGACCCGCAGGATGCGGAAGAAGCAGCGGAGAAAAATACTGAAGCGGTGCTCGCGTACACGTGGGATGCGCGCGTTTCAAAGATTCTCGATTTTATACGTACGCACGAGGTAAGCCAGAACTAAGATGACACTCCAAGGCAAAACACTAGAGGAATCTTTCGGAGAGAAGGTGCGGGCATACAAGGAGTCGCTCCGCTACTCAAAGAGAGAGCGAAACGCGCTCGTGCAGTCTCCCGTGGCCGACCCGGTGGGGAGCATTGAAGATACCACCCCAGGTGCACGTGATAATTTTGTATTCGTTGTCGAATAGAGGATAATTCAGCAGTATGGCCTATATTTACAACATCTCGAGAGTACTGATGCAGGAGCAGATTAAGAAGATGGGCCCCTATATCAAGGGGAAGGTTCTGGATGCGGGGAGCGGAAGTTACAGCCGGTACAGCCATCTCTTTTCAGCAGAATCAGTCGTTCGGCTTGATATGGTTGAGGGAAAGAACGTCGATGTCGTCGGGAATGTTGAACAGATGCCCTTTTCTGATGGAGAGTTCGACTCAATACTGTCGACTCAGGTTCTTGAGCACGTTGAGTATCCAGAGAAGGCAGTTGCAGAGATGTTCAGAGTCTTAAAGACGGGGGGTCATGTGCTCATAACGGTTCCGCAATGGAATGAGCTCCATGAGGAGCCGCATGATTTTTGGCGATATACTCGTTTCGGCCTCGAGTCACTTTTTGGAAGGAACGGATTTGACGTGGTCGAGTATGCTCAGGTAGGCGGCTTCTTTTCCACTCGTATGAAGATGACATCACGGTATCTGATAGACAGATTCAATCTTTACAATAGATTCTATACGCGTGTGGCGTCGGTACTGTTCCATCTCTGGGGAGCTCTTGCAATCTTGCTGGACAAGCACGACACCAGCGTTGCAAACAGGAGGCACACGATTAACTGGGTCTTCGTGTTCAGGAAGAGGGGTTAGTCCATCGCAACACAGTAACAATGAAGATAGTATTCCTTTCCGACGACTTTCCGCCCCAAAGCTTCGGGGGTGCAGGTATTTCTACGTATGAGCTCGCGCGTGGCATGCAAAGGGCCGGACATAAGGTCTTTGTTATTACTACATGCAGAGACGCAGCGGACGCAAAAACTCTCGTATATGACGGACTGACGATACATAGGATTGCGAGCAACTACCATCCCCGGTGGCGTTTCTATCGGAACCTCTGGAATGTACCGGCCGTTCGAAAGGTTGCAGTCTTGCTCAAGGAAATACGGCCGGACGTCGTGCATGCGAATAATATTCACTACTACCTCTCGTACCGCTGCCTTAAGGTTGCGAAACGATATGCCCCTGCCGTTGTGTTTACGGCCCGGGACCATATGCTGTTTAACTTCGGGAAACTAGAGACACGGCAGTATCTAGAAACATTTAATCCTCGTACAACCTGGCGTGATCATCTTCGTCAGGCAGGGAAGCGGTACAATCCGCTCTACACCTTCTTTGTGCGCAGATACTTACGGTATGTGGACCGAATCTTTGCCATCAGCAATGCACTCCGTGATGCGATGGAACAGAATGGTATTAAGCCTGTCAGCGTAATCCATAACGGCATCGAGGCGGATGAATGGAAGATTGAGCAGACTGCCGTACAGCATTTTAGGGAGAAACATAACCTGGTAAATAAGAGGATACTTCTCTTCAGTGGACGGTTGAGTTCCTCAAAGGGCGGAGCAAAGGTAATTGAAGCGCTCCGGAGTATCGTGCGGGAGGTTCCCGACGCAGTGCTGCTTGTCGTCGGCACTATCGATGAATACGCGCGCTCGATGCAGCGCTATGCGGATGCATCTGGCGTCGGTGCACACCTTATATTCTCCGGCTGGATTAACCGGAACGAAATCAAATATGCATATGGAGTCGCTGATGTGGTGCTTATGCCGTCAATCTACCTCGAGCCGTTTGGAAGAATAAGCATTGAGGCGATGGCGGCAGGGAAGCCGGTTGTGGGAACATGCTTCGGCGGTACGCCGGAGGTCGTTGAAGACGGGGTGACCGGGTACATCGTCAATCCGCTCCACCCGGAGGAAATTGCGGTGAAAACAATCGACCTCCTCAAGAATTCTGAGAAAGCAGTCCAATTTGGAAAGGCGGGACACGCACGGCTCCTTGAACGCTTTTCGTTGGAGGAGAAAGTCAGGGAGTATATAATGGCGTACGAATCTGTCATTGAGGAGGAGGGGCGTTTATAGGCTCACCAGAGAGAATTCATATGAATACAAAGAAAGTTATCGGAATTGTTCCAGCACGAATGGGGTCAAGCCGGCTTCCCGGGAAGGCACTGAAGCCGATTCTCGGCATGCCCATGGTCGGACACTGCTACCTTCGGACGAAGATGTGCCAGCTCCTCGACGAGGTGTACATCGCGACGTGCGATGAGGAAATCAAGACCTACGGAGAGAGCATCGGCGCAAAGGTCATCATGACCGCGAACACTCACGAGCGCGCGATGGACAGAACCGCCGAAGCAATCGAGAAGATTGAAAAGGAGACGGGCGAAGAGGTCGGCATCGTCGTACAGATGCAGGGAGACGAGCCGATGATTACCCCGGAGATGCTCACCGAGGCGACACAGAAGATGATTGATGATGAATCAATCAACATTATGAACCTTGTGACCCCCATCATCGATAAACGCGACCTCGAGATTCCCGATACGCTCAAGGTGGTGACCGACCTCAAGGGGAACATGCTCTACTACTCACGCGCAACGATTCCTTTTGATACCGGAAAATATGACGGTGAGGTGCCGTACCTGAAGACCCTCGGCATCCACCTCTTCAGGAAGGACTTCCTCTACGAATTCCAGCAGATGGAACCGACCCCGCTTGAAATCATCGAGTCGACGGACATGCTCCGCATCCTCCAGCACGGCAAGCCGATTGCGACCTACACGACGAAGACGCACATCTGCGCCGTCGATACGCAGGCAGACCTCGACCTCGTTGCGTCCCTCATGAAGGGCGACCCGCTCGTACAGACGTACCTTCCTGAGGCCTAATTTCGCGCAACAATAGGGGTGCTCCCAGAGTTGTATATCTCCGTAGAATCCGGGTTTTTCCCGGTGGTGAAATAGGCCGGATTCGTGTACCATCGGGGAGCATAGGGGGAATACACACAATGGCAGAGAAGAAGAGAATACCAATCATAGTCGTCGGAACGGGGCACCATTTCCAGAGGAATCTCGCCCCGGCGCTCACGAAGCTCATCGAGCTCGGACTCATCGAGGTCATCACGACCGTGGATATTCTCGTGCGCGGCGAGCAGCGTGACTTGGGTCACGTCGCACACGTGAAGCGGAACAACCGTCCGCTCCACGAGCAGCTTAAGGAGTACAAGAAGCTCGACCCCATTGTCATCCTCGGACACACGAATGGGCTTCATGCGAAGGATGCACACGACCTCCTCTCGCACGGCTTCCGGGTCATCGTCGAGAAGCCGTACGCTATCACGGCACAGTCGCTTGCAAAACTGGTGGGCGCTATAGATTCGGAGCGCACCGGTTTTCTCGAATACTATCTCGCAATGAAATCGGTCCCGCTCCTTCTCGGGTACGGGGAGGTGAGCCCGAAGAGCTTCTACCTCACCGAAAAGCTGATGAATCCAACCCGGCACTTCGCGAAGTATGCGAAGTCCGTCGCCGCGTTCAGAAGAATGCTCCCGAACATCATCGGTACCGTGACAAAGGTTGAGGTTGAGGTGCTGGAAGGGGAAGGTGAGACTGGAACACTGGAGCGCCGGGGTATCGACACCATTGACGTCCGCTTCGGCGGGGGCTCGATACAGGATATGGCCATCCACGCCATCGCGCCGGTTCTCGCTCTTGAGCGCACCATCGGGTCTCTCCCCGAGGATGTCTCGTACTCGGCACGTTCCGCACGGTGCGTTGAGTACGTGCGTATGGCCCGCAAACGCTTTGCGATTCCGCTTGAGCACATCGGGGAGACATACGCCGAATTTTCATACGTGACAACAAAAGGAATTCCGGTGACTGCCCGTGTCGGAAAGTACGTTTTCGAGGATTACAACCGTCGGGGTCTCCGCATTACGGGGACAAAGGGTGAGGTCTATATGGACTGGAACTCCTGCACGCTCTATGTAAACGGCACGCCGATTCTCGAAATGGAGAAGAGCTACTATCCGGTCGTCCGCGCCGCGATTGAAGGGCTCTCGAAGATGCCGCTCTTTGGGTTTGACGCCCTCGATGTCGCAGCCCGAGCACAGCAGGCGGTGTTTGATGTTCAGAAGGCAGCGTACGCATTCAGCAGAGATGCGTACTATAACCGACACACGAATCCGGCTGACATCTTCTCTGAAGCGACCGCAGACTGCGGAGCAGAGATTCATGATGAAGTGCTCCGTCCGGAAGACGACCACAACGAGTGGCTCAAGATTATCGGAAAGGAGCTCCCCGAGTTTTTCCCGAAACGTGCACGGGAGCACGTCCGCTGTCCGGGGTGCGGCTCAGAGGAGGTTGAATCGGAGTTTCTCAAGCTCGGATTCATCTACAAGTGGTGCAAGGACTGCTTCTCTCTCTACGCGTCACCGCGCCCGAGCGAGCGGGAGGTGGATGCTTTCTACCGGGATTCCGAAGCAATGCGCTTCTACGCCGAGAACATATTCAAGGCAACACTCGATGCCCGGCGCGAGCACCAGATTGCACCGCTTGCACAGTGGGTGAAGAAGACGATGCCCGCACGCATGCCGAAGGGGGTCTCTGTCCTCGACTTCATGCCGAAGTTCTATTCCGTGTGGCCGGAAGTGCTCTCCCCGAAGCATCAGGCAAACGTGCTCCTCGTTGACCCGGTGCACCTCCACAAAGCGCCGGAGCCTGCGACGGTCGGAAGTCTCACGGCAGCGAAGCGCCGAACGTACGATTTCATCACAGCGTTTGACGTCCTCGAACACCGGGCTGATCCCGACACAACCATCAAGATGCTCTCCAAGCTCTGCAACAGCGGGGGTACGCTCTTTCTCACACTCAATGCCGGAGGCTTCGAGTACCAGGTTCTCGGACAGGACTCGCACCGGCTCGTGCCGCCAAGCAGGCTCAATCTCCTCACGGTAGAGGCGCTCGAACACCTCCTCACGAAGCACGGCTTTGAGCCCATCGACGTGACCTCGACCGGCAAGCTCGATGTCGACATCGTACTCAAGGCGCTCGCAGAGGACCGTTCAACCTCGGTTGCCCGGTTCTTCTCGTACCTCCTCAAGAAGCGGGGCGCGGAGGTGAGCGAGTCGCTCCAGCAGTTTCTCCAGGAACACAAGCTGAGTTCATTCGTCCGCGTTGCGGCGAGGAAAAAGTAAGTATCCAAGGTATGACACACCGGTTTACAGGGGAGAGCGAAGGCTACGTGCGGGTCTCGGAGGCATCGCTCCGGACGGTTACGGAATCCATCTTTATGCAGATGGGGGTACCCGAAGCGGACGCGCGCCTCGCAACCGACGTACTCGTCTCCTCTGACCTCCGGGGCATCGAGAGCCACGGTGTCTCCAACATGCTCCGCAAGTACGTGCGTGACTACCGGAACGGAAAGCTCAATCCGACGCCCGCGTGGCGCATCATCCGTGAGACCCCGTCAACGGCGAGCATTGATGCGGACGCTGGCCTCGGCCTCATCATCGCGCCTCGGGCGATGGAGATTGCGATTCGGAAAGCACAGGAAGTCGGCATCGGCATGGTCACCATGAAGAATGTCGGGCACATGGGCATGGTTTCGTACTATCCGATGATGGCGCTCTCCCACGACATGATTGGCCTCGGCATGACCTCCTCGCCGCCCGAGGTTGTTCCGACCGGCGGGGCAGAGCCCCGACTCGGCACAAACCCGATTGCCCTCGCTGCTCCGGCAAACCGTCAGATTCCCTTTGTCTTTGATGCAGCTACGTCGGTTGTCTCAAACAACAAACTCGGCATCGCCCGCCGCCTCGGCGTGAAGCTGCCGCCGGGCTGGATTGCTGACGCCGAGGGTACTCCGCTCATGCGGGAAGCCGACCCGCCGCCGGAAGGCCGCGGCCGCGCGAACATGCTCCCGCTCGGGTCTGCACCGGAACTCAGCTCCCACAAGGGGTACGGTCTCGGGTGCGTCGTTGAGATTCTGAGTGGCATTCTCGCCGGCGGTGGATTCGGTGCAGCAGAACGGAAGACAGGATACTCACACATGGTCGCGGCATACCGCATCGATGCTTTCATGGATACCGGGGAGTTTAAGAACACAATGGACGAATGGCTCAAAGTCCTCAAGGAAACGAAACCTGCGAAGGGTGAGACGCGGGTACTCTATCCGGGCATTCTCGAGCAGGAATCCGAGGAGGAAAACAGAAAGAGGGGAATTCCGCTCCATCGAGAGACCGTGAAGTGGTTTTCAGATACCTGCAGTGAACTTGGCATTGAGGCGTCCGTCGAGGAAATATGAATGATATAAGACAGTTTGCTGAAATTGCCGAGCACGCGGCGCGTGCCGCAGGAGCATTTCTTCGCGGACACCGGGCAACGCTCGTCGCAAGCTTCGGCAAAGATACAAAGATTGATGCCGATATGCGGGCACATACGCTCATCGTCGAGCACCTTGCCCCCACTGGCATACCGGTGCTTTCCGAGGAGGGCGCTGAACACACGTTCACCGATGCGCGCATGTGGGTAGTAGATCCACTCGACGGGAGCATCAACTTCCTCCGCGGAATTCCAAATGCGGCGGTCTCGATAGCGCTCGTTGAGCGGGGAGAGCCGGTGTTCGGAGTCATCTACGATTTTATGCGGGATGAGCTCTACAGTGGTGTCGTCGGCGGCGGCGCACAGCTCAATGGGAAAGACATTTCTGTTTCCGATACCAGAGACAAGCGGGAGGGCATCATCATGACCGGGTTCCCGTCGTACACCGACTACGCGCGCGAAGCTCTCGAGCAGTACATTGCGCTCGTACAGGGTTTTAAAAAGGTCCGCCTCATCGGCTCTGCCGCACTCTCGCTCGCGTACGTCGCTTCGGGAAAGGCGGATGCGTACTACGAGAAGGACATAAAGATCTGGGATGTCGCGGCGGGACTCGCGCTCGTCCGCGCCGCAGGCGGGAGCGTCACGGCGAGCGCCGTCGGTGAAGCGGGGAAGTGCACGGTCTTTGCCGGGAACGGAGCGATTGTTCTCGAGGGCTGAGGGTACACACAAAGAAAGGCGCCCGTCCCAGAGACTGGGACGGGCGCCGGTGTCAGAAGGAACATCAGCTGGTGAGCGCGCTCACGATGGCGTCCGCCGCCCCCGCAAACTTCTCGGGAGTGAGCACCGCTTCCTGCTGCGCTTTCATCGCCTGTGCGCCACCGTTCAGCAGCCCGTGCATTCCGAGCGAGAGGCCGTCGACATCACGGGTCTCCCTCGAGATGGAGATCCGGGCGGGTGGCCAGAAGGACAGTCCGCTCAGTTCTTCCCACCAGAGCACGTCGAGGGGGAGGATGTGGTCGATGACCGGCACCCGCTGACACCCCGCCATGAGCGTGATGGTCGATCCACTGCCCGTGACGGCGAGGTCGGCTGCGGCGAAGAGTTCCTGCGTGCTCAGCGAGATGCCGCTTTCGAGGAATCCCGCCGTGTGCGTCGACCAGCGAAGGACGCTCCGGTAGAGCTCTCGCGGGTGGTCGGCCCCGGGGTGTGCCGTGAAGAGGAGTCGGAGCGGCCTCTCGACACGTCGCGCTGCGAGCACTACGTCGGTGAACAACCCGACGTTCCTCTCGAGCTCCTTGGAGCCGGAGATGAGCACGAGCTTTTCTTCCGAGAGGCCGAGCCGACCGCGCACTACGTCGCGGTTTGCGGTCGCGAAGAACGTCGCCCAGTACGGGTTGCCCGAGGCCACGATGGTGGCTTCGGGACGTACGTACGTGCGGGCGACATCCCGCTCGGATTCGTCGGTGATGAAGAGCAGGTTCGCTCCCCGCACGACCTCCGCAGACCAGGGGCGATGGTATGCCCCGTAGATGTCCGAAAAGACCGCGGTGTGTACGCCGAGGAGCTTCGCCTGGAGCGCCGCGTGGCGCTCCTCGACGACCCGGTCGGCCGACGACGAGATGCCGGTGAGGAGCCAGTCGGCTCCTTGGAGCGCCTCGTCGATTTTCTCGAGGCTCCCTTCGGGGAGGGGCTTGCCGTCTCCAAGGAAGCAGGATACGGTGCACCCAGGCTCCCGGAGGAGAGCATCCGCAACGATACGGAACGTGTTGCTCGGACCCGCATCGCGAGTTACGATGACGATTTTCAAGAGAACCTCCTGGTAGGAACGAAAACCCCCCGTTTTTACGGATGGGGGAACTCGCAACATTCTATAACATTTGCACTATTCTGTCAACTGCCGGACATCTCACAAAAGCTAGTGAATACGCTGTCTTTTGAGTGCCGCTTCTGGTACCATGGGGGCTCAATACCCGCATGAGCATGAGAGAGAAACAAGCACTTGTCATCTTTGGAGATGTCATCTCCAAAGACGGGAGACGCCTCATCCCGGTGCACGGGACAGTTATTGCGCCGCGCTCGCTCGAGGGTGAGGTTGCTGCGCTCGGCGGGGAGCACCGTCCCCTCGAGCCGTTCATTGAGCCGGGGAGCATCTACGAGGCGAGCGCGCTTGCTGGCGAACTCTCCCAACTCACGCTCCCAGACGGTACACCCGTCAGAAAGGCGTTCACCTTCAAGGGCTTCGACCTCTGGTGGCTCAACTACCAGAACCTGTTCACCCGCTTCTGTCTCCCATACACGCAGTACCGGAAGCTCCTCGAGCATCTCAAGGATTTTGAGAGTGTCACTTTCGTAAACCCCCCGTTTGCGAGTCTCTTCTCGTGTTACCTGCGCGCACATGCCACAGGTGTGTCCGTTGTTCGCTCAAATCGGTCTGAAGCCCGGCAGAGACTGCCGCTTGGCATCATCGTACAGATGTTCCTCACGCTCCTCGCTGTACCGCTCGCGGCGGTACAGCGGAAGCCCATCATGGTTTCTACCGGTGACAAGTTTGAGACGGGGAGAGACTACGATTTCCGGATGCGGTTTGCGTACGAAGAACTCCGGCGCCGAGAGCTCCCCTTTGTCGAGTTTGTGCGTAGTCTCGAATCATCAAAAATGATACTTCAGCATGCGTGGAAGCGAAGACGGCCGGTCATCTACACAGAAGCAGTCACCTTCCTCGCCCGGTTTGTGAGCGTTGCCTTCGGCGGACACCGTCGCGCCCGGGCACGGTTCGGTGATCAGGTGTTTGCGGCAATTCAGACTCCGAAGGATCGGTTTAAGTCGATTATTGGCGTGCAGTACCTACTCACCGCGTACGACGATATCATCGCAATACGCATCATGGAGTGGATTGTGCGGATTATCGGTGTGAAGGCGGCGTTTGTTCCGGCGACAACAGAGCGTAACTTCCACACGGTTCTTGGGTGCAAGCTCGCGGGAGTACCTACGGTCGGCATACTCCACGGCGCCGCATCCCGCAACTACAATCTCTACGAATTTACGCCAGGATTTGACGGAGAGAGGCGCCTTTCGGTCGACCGATACGGCGTGTGGAGTCAGTGGTGGAAGGAATATTTTGAGAAGTACGGGAATGCATATGCTCCGGAGCAGATATTTGTCTCTGGCCCTATGCGTCCGATTCAGAAGACGGGAACCATCCCCACTGCATCACCAACTAATGATGGAAGAGTGAAGGTGCTCCTTGTCTCCGAAGTCGTTGCAATTCCAACCGAGGTGGTGCCGTATCTTGACACGCTCCTCGCAACTTCAGACTTTTCCGTACACATAAAATTCCGTGCAACGCACGATAGTTTCGAACAGTGGCTCATCGACAACCGACCGGATATTCTCGCAGCAGTCGGTTCGGCTCGCATCCTTAAGGGAACGATGCAGGAAGCGATTACGGTATGCGACGTCGTTGTCGGCTGTCAGAGCACCGGGGTTATTGAGGCGACGCTTCAAAACAAGCCGTTCGTCTTTTTCAGAACAAATAAATGGGGAGACTATTTTGATATGAAATCCTACGACCCGAGACATCACTTCTTTGCAGAGAACTCGGAAGAGCTTATACGCTTCATCCGTGAAGGGAAGGCAATTCCTCATTCAGTTCTTGAAACGCTCCGGGAGCGTTTCTTCGGTGACCCGTACAAGAACGGGAGTGCATGGGTCATTGATGAGCTGGTGTCCATTCTTCATTAAGGCTAACGTGATAAAGTACAACACTGCCTTCCAGGCAGCAATCTCGTAGTGGTATCATTTCCTTATGAAAAGATTTATAAAGCAGATTGCGGAGATGACTGGCTATACTATAAGCCGCGTAAAAGAAAAGAATATCCAGTACGAGAATCAAATAACGAAGGATAACTTCTTTGATCTTTATTTTGCACACGTTAACCCGGAGGAGTTCTTCTTTCTACAGGTAGGGGCAAATGACGGTAAGACAAATGACCCCATCTATCCGTACGTAACACGTTATGGTCTCAAAGGCGTCGCGGTAGAGGTTCAACCGGAGGTCTTCCTGTCTCTTGAACAGACGTATCACGACTACCCCAAGGTAACATGCGTAAATGTCGCTATTGCTCGCCAGACCGGCAGTCTCCCGTTCTTTACCGTGAAGGATTCCGCAAAGACGAAGGAGAACTACTCTCGGATGACAGGAATCGCGTCTTTTAATAGGGACGTCATCAGACACACTATCAAGAACAAGTTGCCAAAAGGAGTCAATGTTGATGACTATATCCAAGAGTCAGCTGTTCAGACACTCACACTCAATGACCTTGTACGCGAGTATGGTGTTACCAGAATTGATATGGTTCAGCTTGATTGCGAGGGGTATGATTATGAGATTATCAAGATGATTGACTTTGAGAGATTCTCACCGAGTATAATAAATTTTGAAAGTAATCATCTGAGTGACCACGATCGTGAAGAATGCCAGGCAATGCTTGAAAGGCTAGGGTATCGATGGTTTAGACACGGTATTGACACCTGTGCGTACAGAATCTGACTTAACCCCGGCTTACGCGTAACCACAGGCCAATATTGATAATAGTACCAATCAAGGTATTGAGTAGATTTGCATACACTAGGCCAATTACTCCCCCCCAGATACCACCAACAACATAGAGTACGACTGCAATACCACTTTGCATGAATGTCCGACTAAAAAGAGTCCTCGAGAGGCCCTGAGAAGTGAACAGGAGACTCATATATCGATTGGGGAGAGCAAAAATGAAGTTCATGGCAAGCAGCTGGGAGTAGCGGATGCTCTCAAGGTACTGGGGCAGGAGGTACGTAAATACATACGGCGAGACAATAATGTATCCCGCTGTCGCGGTAAGGCCGATGAGCATTCCCTGGACAATCCGCCGGTAGAACACCTGGTTGATTTCAGCAAACGTCTTTTCGGCAAACTTCGGGAATCCGACCGCCACCCAGCTCTTGATGAAGAGCGTTGCACGCGCAGGGATGGCACTCGCGAGTGCATAGACCGCAAGGGGTCCGGCACCCCAGAAACTTCCGAGGATGAGCTTGTCGACCTGAGAGACAACAGGATCAATGAAGCGCAGGTAGGTGAGCTCTCTGCCGTACTGCTCCGTCTCCCGTATGTCAGGTGCAGCGCCAAGCCCGAATCTCCGGACAACATACACGTAAAAGACGTATGCGGGGATGAAGGTAGCTGCCGTGTACGCAACGATGAGCCAGACAACTTCATCGGTCAGAAGAAGCGCAACAAGCATACCGAGGGAATACGTGAGCGTTGAGAGGACGCTGAGGACGTTCGCAAGTCCGAACCGTTTCATTCCCTCGAGGTACGAGCTGTACGTATTGAAGGCGAGCGTGAAGGGAACGAACGAACCGAGGATGAGGAGAGCTGTACCAAGTACCTGGTCTCCCTGAGAGAGGTAGTACCCGCCGAGGACGTATGACGCAGCGAGCATGAGAAGATTCCACTTGAACTGGTAGCCGACCGCCGGACGGAGTACATCTTCGCCACCGCGCGCAACGGCCCGCGCAACGGCATTGTTCATGCCGGTGAGCGTGAAGATGTTGAGAATGCCGGCGATGGAGAGTATGTAGCGGTAGAGACCGTACGTTTCCTT
This sequence comes from uncultured Candidatus Saccharibacteria bacterium, assembly GCA_964423385.1. Classification (GTDB taxonomy): domain Bacteria; phylum Patescibacteriota; class Minisyncoccia; order Phycocordibacterales; family UBA918; genus Damh-18. Next base: position 25,342 of record CAYRER010000004.1, read on the forward strand.
CGGGAGCAGGTTGGCAAACGCAATGACGAGAAGGAGCGAGAGAACGCTGTTCATTGTCTGACCGAGCACTACCCAGGAGCCGCTCTTTGCAATATAGAGCATGTCCGCACGGGTATATTTCTGACTCCAGAGGAGGATGTTTCTGGCGTGTGTTCGAATATTTCTCACAACTCCTATTCTATATTATTCTGCAGGGCTTATAACGGCGCCAGCGGTGGTAACGTGACAGACCGGCGAGGAACGAAAGGGTGGCGGTAGTTGTTACAAAAAGGTAAGCTACGGCATACCATATGAAGGAGCATATCAGGGAGTCGATTGCGGTGAAGGAGCGTCTGCTCAAGGACGATGCATTTCTCCGGACACTCGGGGAGGTTGTTGAAGAGCTCAGGGGGGTGTACGAACGGGGAGGAAAAATCCTCATTGTTGGGAATGGGGGAAGCGCTGCGGACGCACAGCATTTTGCAGCGGAGATTACGTGCCAGTTTAAAGAGACGAGGAGGGGGTACCCTGCCCTCGCACTCCACACAGACACTTCCGCGATGACCGCGTGGGGGAACGACAAGAGCTTCGATACGGTCTTCGCACGACAGGTCGAAGCTCATGGGCGGGCAGGTGACGCTCTCGTCGTTATTTCGACGAGTGGAAACTCAAAGAATCTCATTGCTGCTGCGAAAGAGGCACGAGTGAAAGGTCTTCGCATTGTGGGACTCCTCGGCAGAGACGGTGGGGAGCTTGTGAGTGGAGGATACTGTGATCACGTACTCATTGTGCCGTCAGAAGAGACTCCTCGCATTCAGGAGTCGCACATCCTTCTCATCCACATCATTTGCGACGCTCTCGATGGGTTTTTTGTGACGCTCGCCAAGCAGGATTCTGAACGATAGTCCATTACTTTTCTCTTTCATTTGGTGTTATAGTGTGCGTTGCTTTTAGGGTAATGTTTGATACATGAGTTCAGAGAATGCCGATATACTCCACTTGCCGCGATTAAACCTCAAGGGAAGGACTCTCCACGACCTCGAGGTGATGCTCGTCGGCGGCTTCTTGCCGGTCAGGGGCTTTATGGACGAGGAGGATTACACCTCTGTCGTCGAGACGATGCGCCTCAAGGACGGCAGTCTTTTTCCGATTCCTATTGTACTCGATATTCCGCATGATAGTACGTATCAGGCCGGAGACCGGATCCTCCTCTGCGACCCATTTGGGAACCCCGTGGCTACCATGGACATCACCTCGCGCTTTACTCCCGATAAGGAGAAGGAATCGCTCGGTGTGTACGGCACGCTCGACAAGACACACCCCGGGGTGGAGTACCTCATGGACGAAATGCACGATACGTACGTGGGTGGTCCCGTCACGAAGATTGCGCTCCCCATGCGGCACGACTTCAAGCAGTTTCGGCAGACGCCCGAGGACCTGAAGAAGCTCTTCAAAGAGCGCGGGTGGGACAAGGTTGTCGGTTTCCAGACCAGGAACCCCATGCACCGCGCGCACTTCGAGCTCGTGAAGCGTGCCTACGAAAAGACGGGTGCTCCAGTCCTCGTGCACCCGGTCGTCGGCATGACGAAGCCGGGTGATATTGATTACGTGACGCGCGTCCGCACGTACAACGTTGTCTGCAACACGTACGGAAAGGATTTTACGCACCTTGCTCTTCTTCCCTTGGCAATGCGCATGGCGGGTCCCCGCGAAGCTCTCTGGCATGCCATCATCCGGAAGAACTACGGCTGTACACACTTCATCTCGGGACGCGACCACGCGGGGCCGGGGAAGGACAGCAAGGGGAACCCGTTCTACGAGCCGTATGAGGCGCGCGACCTGCTCCTCAAGCATGCGGACGAAATCGGCATTACGGTCGTTCCATCGGACGAACTTGCGTACTCGAAGACCCGGGGGACGTATGTTGCCGCGGACGAGGTGACGCCGGAAGATGAGATTGAGAATATCTCCGGCACCGAGTTCCGTCGGCGTCTCCGTGAAGGGGAGGATATTCCCGAGTGGTTTTCGTTCAAGGAGTCAATCGACATCCTCCGCGAGAGCGTGAAGAAAGACACCCGTCCGGGCGTCATGATTTTCTTCACGGGTCTCTCGTGCTCAGGAAAGTCGACCCTGGCTCAGCTCCTCCTCGCACGGCTCCAGGAGCTCCAGGACCGCGACATCACGTTCCTCGACGGCGACATCATCCGTACGCACCTCTCGAAGGGTCTCGGTTTTTCGAAGGAGGATCGTGACGAGAACGTGAAGCGCGTCGGCTTCGTCGCCGCGGAAGTTGTCCGCCACGGCGGCATCGTCATCTCGGCGCTCATCGCGCCGTATCGCGACGCGCGTCGGTACGTCCGGAACATGATTGAGCACTACGGCGAATTCATTGAGATTTTTGTCGACACCTCGCTCGAAGAGTGTGCACGGCGTGATACGAAGGGGCTCTACGAAAAGGCACGGCAGGGGCTCATCAAGAACTTCACTGGCGTCGATGATCCGTACGAGCGCCCGGAGCACCCCGAGCTTATCGCAAAGACTGAAGAAGCAACGCCCGAGGTACTGGTAGAAAACATACTCGAGTACCTCTACGAGAGAGGGGTTTTGACACAGAAGTAAAACAAACCCGCCCGCCTCCGGCGGGCGGGTTTGTACCTTGACGCACGAGCGAACCCGTAATGAAGTGAGCCGTGGTTTCATGGGGGAAGGGGAGGTATGGTATAGTTTTTGACACTATGAAAGACATCGCAAAGGCAGTCGTGTACGCCGGTATCTTCGCTGTTCCGGCAATCGTGCTCATTATCTCGAACAACCTCTTTTTCCCGTTCATTACCGGAAAGAACTTCACGTTCCGCATCATCGTCGAAATCGTCTTCGCGGCGTGGATTATCCTCGCGCTCTATGATGCACAGTACCGGCCGAAGTTTTCCTGGATTCTCGGGGCATTCCTCGCCTTCCTCGTCGCCATCTTCTTCTCGGACCTTTTCGGCGCGTACTCGCTCCAGAGTTTCTGGAGCAATTTTGAGCGCATGGAGGGGTATGTAACCCTCGTCCACACGTTCCTCTACTTTGTCGTCGCCGGAAGCATCCTCAGGACCGAAAAACACTGGGATAGGTTTTTCCTCACGACCATCGGCGTCGCCCTCGTCGTCTCCCTCTACGCGTTCGCACAGCTCTCGGGGAACATCGTCATCAACCAGGGCGGGTGGCGTCTCGACGGGACCCTCGGCAACTCGTCGTACATGGCGATTTACATGCTCTTCCACACGTTCATCGCACTCTTCATGCTTCTCAGGACCCCGAACGTGCCGATGCGGTGGGTCTACGGTGCACTCACCGTCCTCTTCATCTACCTCCTCGTCCAGACCGCGACGCGCGGAACCATCCTCGGTCTCGTCGGCGGGTCGCTCGTCATGGTGACCTACATGGCGCTCTTCGCGAAGAACTATCCGAACGTCCGGAAGGCTGCGGCAGGCGGGCTCGTCGCCCTCGTCGCTATAGTCGCGCTCTTCATCACGTTCAAAGAGTCTGCGTTTGTGCAGGGGAACCCGTACCTCCAGCGTGTCGCCACCATCTCGCTTGCCGAAGCGCAGAACCGCTTCAACATCTGGAGCATGGCTTTCGAGGGCGTAAAGGAGCGTCCGATTTTCGGGTGGGGCCAGAGCAACTATGGCTATGTCTTCAACAAGTACTACAAGCCGGAGCTTCACGGTCAGGAAGCGTGGTTTGACCGCGTCCACAACATCGTCATGGACTGGCTCATCGCGGGCGGATTCGTCGGGGTCACCCTCTACTTCTCGATTGTCGCCGCGGCGCTCTACTACCTCTTCCTCCGACCCCTCACGAGAGACGATGAAACGTTTTCGGTTGTCGAGCGGGGCGTGCTCATCGGGCTCATTGTCGGATACTTCATCCACAACTTCGTCGTCTTCGACAACATCGTGAGCTACATCTTCTATGGCACCATTCTTGCGTACATCCACGCGCGGGTTGCCACACCCGTCCCCTCCATCGAGCGGTTCAAGATTGACGGCCGGATTGTCGAGCAGGTGGTCTCGCCCATTGTCGCTGTCGTACTCCTCATCACGGTCTACTACGTGAACGTTCCGGGCATCCAGGCGGCAGGCGACATCATCGACGGATTCCGCGCGACGAACGGGGAAGAAATACTCGCGTCGTTCGAACGTGCGCTCGCGCGCGGGTCGTTCGGGACGCAGGAAATCCGCGAGCAGATGATGCAGCGCATCCAGCCCCTCTTCCAGGACCCGAACCTTTCTGAGGAATTCAAGCAGCGCGCGTTCAAACGCGTCGAGGAAGAGCTCCTCGCGCAGCTTGAAGAAAAGCCAGGCGACGCACGTGCACACGTCTTCATGGCCTCGTTCTACCGCATGACGAACAACCTGGAGCCCGCAATAGAGCAGCTCGCAAAGGCGCGTGAACTTTCACCCCGGAAACAGCTCATCATTTTCGAGCAGGGTATGGCGGAGATTCAGCGGCAGAACTACGAGGCAGGACTCCAGTTCTTCAAGGAGGCGTACGAGCTGGGGACCCAGTTCACCGAATCACGCGTTCTCTACGCGATGGCTGCCGTTTACGCCGGGAAGCTTGGACTCGTCGATGAGCTTCTCCCGACACCGGAAGACAAGCGCGCGTTTGCACTCAACGATATGGCGGTTCAGGCAGTCTACACGGCGAAGATGTACCCGCTCCTTGTCGATATGTTTAACACCCGCATCGAGGCAAATCCCGCCGAACCGCAGATTCGCACGAGTCTCGCATTTATCCTCAACGAGTCGGGTGACACGAAGGGTGCCATTGAGGTGCTCCGAAGGGCCGCTGAAGACATCCCTTCATTCAAAGCGCAGGCAGAGAATTTTATCGTGAACCTCGAGAACCCCGGACCAACACCGGCCCAGTAGGCGGTTAGAAACGGCGTGCCCGCACGCCACGCGGGTATGCCACCATCAGTCGTACAAAATGTTCCGCTCGCGTCCCGCACGACCCTCGGGGTCGGCGGCTCTGCAGAGTACTTCGCCGAAGTCAGGGAGTCCTCCGAGCTCCGCGCGGTGCTCGTGTGGGCAAGGGAGAAAGGACTTCCGGTGACTGTTCTCGGCGGGGGTTCAAACGTGCTCATTGCTGATGCGGGCATTCCCGGCCTCGTCGTCTGTCCGAAGCTCCTCGGCATTTCCTACGCCGCTCAATCGCCCGAGTCGGTTATCGTCACCGCGGGCGCCGGCGAGGACTGGGATGAGCTCGTGCACTCCGTCACCGGACGCGGACTCTGGGGCATTGAGAATCTCTCGGGCATTCCCGGCACGGTCGGCGCCGCACCGGTTCAGAACATAAACGCATACGGTGCATCGGTCGCCGACGTCACCATGCGCGTCTCAGGACTCACACTCAGCGGCGAGCCATTCTCGTTCACACAGAGCGAGTGCAGGTTCGGGTACCGCGACAGCATCTTCAAAGTAGAGGAGGGGAGAGACCACATCATCACTGAGGTTGTGTTCCGACTCACGAGAACCCGTCACGCAGAGACATCATACCGGAGCTCATCCCAGAGCATCGCGCGCTACCTCACCGAACGTGGCATCGAAGCTCCCGTACCAGGGGACGTTCGGGAGGCGGTTCTCCGCGCGCGGAAAAACATCGGCATGCTCTCCGGCATGTTCCGCTCGGCCGGCTCGTTCTTCAAGAATACGGTCGTCTCGGCAGGAGAGTTTCAGCGCGTTCTTCGTACCGTTTCAGAGCGGCATGCTGAGAAGGGAGAGAAACTCGCACCGTGGCACTGGGACCTTCCGGACGGAACCGTAAAAATCTCGACGGCGTTCCTCATGGAGTGCACGCCGTACAACAAGACTGACTTCAGGGACAGAACGTGGAATGGCGCTGTTGGTATCTCCCCGCTCCACACGCTCTCTCTTGTAAATGCGGGCGGTGCAACCGCGAAAGACATCGCCGATTTCTCAGATGAGATTGTGCGTGCGGTCAGAGAAGAGTTCTCGGTACGCATCGAGCCGGAGGTGTGCAGACTCCCGTAAAAAAATTTTCAGAAAAATTTTCATACGTGGATAAATTTTTTTCAGAAAAAAGTTTATCCACACATTTTTCTGTTTGTTCATTGTAGAAATATTTTTTGTGAACGATAATTGGTAATAAGCAGATGTTCTCTTTGCACAATGCTCTTTGAAAAGGGAACAATGCGGTCGAGTTGTTAATGAGTAAAATTTTCAATTTCACACATGCCAGCAAAGAAAAAGGCAGCAAAGAAGACAGCAAAGCGCAAGGCGCCTGCTAAGAGGAAGGCTGCTAAGAAGACCGCAAAGCGCAAGACCGCAAAGCGCAAGAAGTAAATCTTCGAAAGCGCCGTGTCTTCTGACACAGCACGAAAAACTCCCCGAAAGGGGAGTTTTTCGTATGACTCTCTGCTGTGCCCGTTTCGTGGTATGCTAGTCAGACTGCGGCTCGGGGAAGCGAAAAAACGGCCCAGAATCAACATCTAATCCATGTCATTTCTCGACAGATTTTTTGGTCCAACATACGAGCGCGAGCTCAAGGAAATTCGGCCGATTGTTGACGTTATAAACGGCCTCGAGGAGAGCGTTGCGAGCATCTCGAACGACGAACTCCGCGCGAAGTCAGACGCCCTCCGCGCGCGCGTCGAGCAGGGTGAGTCTCTCGATGCCGTCCTCCCCGAAGCGTTTGCGCTCGTCCGTGAATCGGCGAAGCGTACCCTCGGCCAGCGCCACTACGACGTCCAGCTCATCGGCGGTATCATCCTCCACCGCGGAAAGATTACCGAGATGCGCACCGGTGAAGGTAAGACTCTCGTCGGAACGTTGCCCGCGTACCTCAATGCGCTCACCGGAAAAGGCGTGCACGTCGTTACCGTGAACGACTACCTCGCACGCCGCGACGCCGTGTGGATGGGGCAGGTGTACGCGCTCCTCGGTCTCTCTGTCGGCGTCATAAACCAGAGCGGCTCATACCGGTACGATCCGGCCCACACCGAAGCGGATACCGCCCGCGACGCGGAAGGTTCCTTCAAGGTTGTGTACGAGTTTCTCCGTCCGTGCGCGCGCAAGGAGGCCTACGATGCCGACATCACGTACGGTACAAACAACGAGTTCGGCTTTGACTACCTCCGCGACAACATCGAGTTTGAGCGCGCAAACATCCGCCAGCGCGAACACGCGTACGCCATCATCGACGAGGTCGACTCGATTCTCATTGACGAGGCACGCACCCCCTTAATCATCTCCGCGCCTGCGCAGGACTCGGAGAATCTGTACGAGCTCTTTGCAGGTATTGCCGAGAAGCTCTCGCCGGAGACCGACTACACCATTGACGAGAAGCTCCGGAGCGCAACGCTGACCGACCACGGCATCGAGACCGCAGAGAAGCTTCTCGGCATCGAAAACATCTACACCGACCGCGGCATCAAGTACGTCCACCACCTCGAGACTGCTGTTCGCGCAAAGGCGCTCTACAAGCGCGACAAGGAGTACGTCGTCCGCGACAGCGAGGTGGTCATCGTCGACGAGTTCACCGGCCGGCTTCAGCCGGGCAGGCGGTGGTCGGATGGTCTCCACCAGGCCATCGAGGCGAAGGAGGGGGTCACTATTCAGCGCGAGTCGCGCACGTACGCGTCTATTACGTTCCAGAACTACTTCCGTATGTACGAGAAGCTCTCCGGTATGACGGGTACTGCGCTCACCTCGCAGGAAGAGTTCTACTCGGTGTATAAGCTCGACGTCATTCCGGTTCCGACACACCGACCGATTGCACGCATTGACCACGACGATTTCATATTCCAGAACGAACGCGGGAAGACAGCCGCCATCCTCCGCAAGGTCAAGGAAGTGCACGCGAAGGGTCAGCCCCTCCTTATCGGAACGGCATCAATCGACAAGAACGAGCTCCTCTCCGCCGCACTCACGACGGCGGGCATTCCCCACGAGATGCTCAATGCCAAAAACCATGAGCGTGAGGGAGAAATCATCGCCGAGGCGGGGAAGAAGGGGAAGGTGACCCTCGCGACCAACATGGCGGGACGCGGCGTCGACATCAAGCTCGGCGGGACCCACGCAACGCCGGAGGAAGCTGACGAGATACGCGCGCTCGGCGGACTCTTCGTCCTTGGCACTGAGCGGCACGAGGCGCGGCGTATCGACAACCAGCTCCGCGGCCGCTCCGGCCGCCAGGGCGACCCGGGTGAGACCCAGTTCTACGTCTCAATGGACGACTCTCTCATGCGCATCTTCGCGAGCGACACGGTGAAGAACATGATGGGACGGTTCGGTATTCCCGAGGACGAACCCATTCAGAACGGCATGATTACCCGCTCCCTGGAGTCTGCACAGAAGAAGATTGAGGGGTTCCACTTCGACTCCCGAAAGCACGTTCTCGCGTACGACGATGTCTTAAACCAGCAGCGCCAGATTATCTACGCGAAGCGCCGGAAGCTCCTCCTCGGGAACGTCGATGACGTTCGGGAGCTCGCCGCAGAGATTGTGGCGTTCCTTCCCGATACCGGGGTAGTCATGGAGGCCCGACTCCGCGAGTTTGGCGACGAGGCGTGGTACGAGGTTCTCCGGAAGCTCATGCTCCAGGTGAACGATACGCTCTGGGTGGAGCACCTCGAGGTGATGCAACATACGCGCTCGGTCGTGTCGCTCCGCGCGTACGGCCAGCAGGATCCGCTCATCGAGTACCGGAAGGAGGCAATCCGGCTCTTCCGGGAAATGCAGGAGGCCGCGCTTCACCGCATCGCGGAGCTCATCCCGAACGTCCGACCCGAGGCAGTCATCCGCGAGGAAGAGGAGCAGAAGAAACTCCAGGAAAAGCTCATGCGTGCGGGCGGGGCAACCGACACCGAGAAGGCGCCGGCAGGGAAGCAGGAACCAATGCGGCGAGAGGAAAAACACGGCAGAAACGAGCTCGTCACCATCACCGACGGCATGGTGACTGAAACGGTAAAGTATAAGAAGGCAGAAGCACGTCTCGCCTCCGGCGTCTGGAAAATTGTCCCGTAAATCCACGCGTCTATTCTGAACCCCGGTCACGTATATTCGATACAGCCAATACACGTGACCGGGGTTTTGCGTGCGTGTCACACACGCTCTGATACACCCAGGGAAATCCTTTCGATATATCGAAAGGATTTTCCAGAGGGGTGACATGTATGTTCAAAATCTCGGAGGGGTATATACTGGAGTGACCATGAAACTGCTCGTCCGGCTCCTCATTACGTCATTCGCGCTCGTCCTTGCGACCTACATCGTGCCCGGCATCGCGGTTGATGGTCCGTACACAGCACTCATTGCCGCCCTCGTTCTCGGTATCCTAAACGCTGTTATACGTCCGGTGCTCGTCCTCCTGACACTTCCAGTCACTATTCTCACGCTCGGACTCTTCATCTTTGTCATCAACGCCAGTCTCTTCCTCTTCGTCGCTTCATTCGTGGACGGCTTCTCCGTGGACGGATTTCTTCCGGCGCTCCTCGGCTCCATTCTCGTGAGCATCATAAGCGGTATTGCGAACAAGTTTATTGACTAACTATGGTGCAAAAAGTCACCGCGTTTGACGTACTCGTGTTTGCGCTCGCGATCTTCCTCGGGTACATGCTCATCTCTCAGCTACCGGCAGAGAAGGTGACTGAGGTTGTCCGGGAGCACCGGCTCGCCGGGGCGGCCCTCTTTGTGTTTGTCATGTTCGGTACGACCGTCATCGCCCCGCTCGCATCCCTCCCTCTCGTTCCTGTTCTTGCGCCAATCCTCGGACCATTCACGACCGGCCTCAGCGCCTTCCTCGGGTGGACCGTGGGCGCATTCGTCGCATTCTGGATTGGCAGGCGGTACGGCCGGCCGGTCGCGGGCCGTTTCGTCAACC
>CAYRER010000004.1:35311-40611 GCA_964423385.1 uncultured Candidatus Saccharibacteria bacterium
GCATTCTGGATTGGCAGGCGGTACGGCCGGCCGGTCGCGGGCCGTTTCGTCAACCTCGAGACGCTCGGCAAGTACGAAGCGTACCTGACACCCGAGACGGGGTTCTTCCTCATCGTTGCCCTGCGCATGCTCCTCCCCGTTGACGTTCTGAGCTATGCCCTCGGCATCTTCACTCGGGTCTCGTTTCCCGTGTACGCCCTTGCGACTATGCTTGGTATCGTCTGGTTTTCGTTCGCATTCTCTTATCTCGGAGCAGCGGCGTCTGAGGCCAACTATGTACTTTTAGGGGGAATCGGTGTAGCATCAGTCGTCATTCTTGGATTCTCCTGGCGTATCGCCCGGAAGATTCTGAAACGCTAAACCAGGTATGTTTGTTGACGAGCTCACCATAGAAGCAAAGGCGGGGAACGGAGGCGACGGGGTCGTCAGGTGGCGCCGTGAGAAGGCGGTCCCCCTGGGAGGTCCGGCGGGTGGGAACGGAGGAAAGGGTGGAGACGTCTATATGCGGGCCGTCCGTGACCTCTCACTCCTCGGAAAGTATACGGGAGCCAAGGTTTTTAGCGCTGGAAACGGCAATCCGGGTGAGAAGCGAAGCAAGTATGGGAAGGATGGGGAGGATCTCTACATTGACGTTCCTGTCGGCGCAACGGTGACCGAGCACGAGCGGGAGCGTACATACACGTTTAGCGAGGTTGGTGAGACTCGCAAGGTTCTTCTCGGAGGCAGAGGAGGGCTCGGGAACGAGTACTTCAAGTCCTCGACCAACCGTTCTCCTGAAGAATCAACGAAGGGGAAGCGCGGGGAGCGGGGCCGGTTCACCATTGTCCTGTCCCTGATTGTTGACGCCGGTCTCGTTGGGGTGCCGAATGCAGGCAAGACGACACTTCTCAATGCACTCACGAACACGAAGGCACGCGTCGGCGCGTACCCGTTCACGACCGTCGAACCACACCTCGGTGAACTTTATGGACATATCATCGCCGACATCCCAGGGCTCATTGAAGGTGCATCCGAGGGAAGAGGTTTGGGCCACAAATTCCTCCGCCACATTTCACGTACGAAGGTCATCATCCACTGCGTGTCGCTCGAGGATTCCGATCCGCTCACGACGTACCGGATGATTCGAGGGGAGCTCGAGAAATACAGCCGCGAGCTCGTGGAGAAACCTGAGTGGGTCGTGCTCACTAAAGCCGACCTCGTGTCAAAAGAAACCGCAGAGACTACGAGAGAGGCATTTCGTAATGCGGTTGGGAGCCAGGTGACCGTCGTATCTGCCGAAACGGGGGAGGGAATCAAGAATTTCAGTGAATTCCTCGTCGAATTTCTGAACAAACGTGCTCAAAAAGTGGTCTCCTAGACCCCGATCTTTCAGGAAATTGGATACTGAGATTTGACGTAACTGTCTTTCGTGTCTTTCTGGTATTTACATATTTAGTCCTACTACAAAGCCGTATGATTTCTGACCATCCATAGAATGGGGCAGTGCAATTTGACAAAAATGCGTTTCGTGTGATTTTTGCTTGTCGCAGTGGGGCAGGAACGGTAGTATGAGAGCCATGAAAACGTACACACCAACCATCGGCATCGAGGTTCACGCTGAACTCAAGACTAGTACCAAGATGTTCTGCGACTCAAAAAACGACCCGCACCACGGCGAGCCAAACACGTACGTGTGCCCAATCTGCATGGGGCACCCTGGAACGCTTCCTGTCATCAACAAGAAGGCAGTTGAGCACGTGCTCTCGGTCGGGATTGCACTCGATGGGGAACTTGCCTCGTATACCGAATTCGACCGGAAGAACTATTTCTATCCGGACATTCCAAAGGGATACCAGATCAGTCAGTACCTCTACCCCTTGGTTAAGGGGGGCAGTCTTGCGGGTGTTGCCATTACCAGGGTACACCTCGAAGAGGACACCGCACGTTCGCTCCACGACCAGGGCGAGGGGAGCATTATTGATTACAATCGTGCAGGGGTCCCCTTGATGGAGCTCGTTACCGAGCCAGTCATTCACGACGCAAAGACCGCCGGCAACTTTGCCCGGGAACTCCAGCTCCTCCTCCGTACTCTCGGGGTGTCGGATGCCAATATGGAGAAGGGGGAGATGCGGGTTGAGGCAAACATCTCGGTATCAGACTCGGACATCTTTGGAACCAAGGTTGAGGTCAAGAACCTCAACTCGTTCAAGTCCGTGGAGGGTGCTATTGAGTACGAGCTCAAGCGTCAGATTGAGCTTCTCGAGCAAGGGGGCAAGGTCATCCAGGAAACTCGGGGGTGGGATGAGGCAAAGGGGAAGACATTCTCTCAACGGGTGAAGGAATCGGCGCACGATTATAGGTATTTCCCAGACCCCGATTTACCGAAGCTTTCTATAGACAAAGAGGTCGTATCTCGTATAACCGAGGCAATGCCTGAATTACCTGGTAAAAAGCGCGAAAAATATAAAGAACTCGGATTAACGATAGAACAAACTGAGATAATAATTTCGGATATTTCGACAGATAATTTCTTCAGGAGGGGGGTTGAAATCCTTACTGGCGATAGAGAGATGGTTCGGCTCTTTGCAAATTACCTCGTCACCGACCTCCTCAGTATCCTAAAACAGGGTGGAAACATTGAGTCATGTAGTTCGGAGTCATTTGCGAAACTCATTGTGATGCTGAAAGAAGAAAGAATCACCTCTCGGGTGGCAAAAGATCTCCTCCGGGAGGTGGTCCTTGAGGGTCTTGACCCTGAGAAGCTCGCTGGGGAACGTGGGCTCATTCAAAATGATTCAAAAGAGGTGCTCTCGGCTATTGTGGAGAGAATTATTCGGGAGAACGAGGGTGTCGTTGCCGAGTATCGGGCAGGGAAAGAAGCATCCCTTCAGTACCTAATTGGGCAGGGGATGAAGCTCTCAAAGGGCTCTGCAAATCCTAAGGTTCTCGCTGAGCTCATACGCGAGAAGCTCGGCTAGCAGATCTCGGTAGGACGGCCTGGCCATGCCGAGATGATATACCCAGGCGTGGTGTACAGCGTAGGATGAGGGTGTATACTGTACAACAATATGGAGGTCCTTGTTCTTGATGGGAAGAGCTATGTGAAAGCGTCCAAGGCCGCGAAGGACCTTGGCTATGCAACGGACTATGTCGGTCAGCTCTGTCGGAGCGGACAGGTTGACGCACACCTCATCGGGAGGACGTGGTACGTTAACCCGGACGACCTCGGCACGCACCGTTTTGAGAAGAAGCGCATGTCGAGGGTGAAGGCGCGTGTGCAGGCAAAGAAGGCAATAGAGGAGCGTCGCCTCAAAGTTACGGAGGAGCCGAAAAGCTATAAAAATATAGACATTCGGTATGAACAGGACCCCAAGGAACTCATACCTGAGACTAGGAAGATCGAAGTTACTTCACTAAGTTCCCGTTTCGTTCACGAGGAGCCGGAGTACGACCAGGAGACCATCATTGAAAATAAGGGGAACAAGGTCCTCATGTCAGGAGACTTGGAGGTCGTTGATGTCACCGATGCTCCCGTTGAGACTGACATCGTGACACTCACGCCCGGAAGAATCCGCAGCGGGACCATTACCGTGACTCCCCGACAGAGTGCATCTCAAGAGTCCACCATAGCCATAAACCAGACAGACCAACCAGAAGAGGATCTGGAAGGCCCGGTGGAGCATATGAGCTTCGAAGAACGCCTCCAGACACTCGGAGAGGGCGAGGCTGTCACGGAGGGCACTGAACGCTCTCTGGGAGAGGCGGAAGAGGGCCCCGAAGCAGTCTACCGGGAGCAGGATAGGCCATCCCTGTACCCGTACACCCTCGTCGTCCTGATGACCATTCTTCTCGTCTTCCTCGTTACGCCACTCGTGCAGACCATCGAGTATTCTGATGACACCGAGGCGCTCCTTATCTCGTACGACTTCTCTCCTCGGGAAATAATTTCTGTTCTAAAGCTCAAAATATAGATATCTCGGGTGAACAAGATAATTAAATAGCGAGAAAATATAGAATAGAAATATGGAAAAATCCGCCGATGAAGCGGATTTTTTGACGTTGAGTGGGGTACAAAAACGAATATACCAAGGAGACGTTGTTCTAAGCCACGGTTTTGTTTCCAGAAGATAGCGGTTTTTTGAATTATCGAGCCAAGTCTGCTCGCTGTTTGCGCGGACTGTTGTTCTCACGCTGTTTTTGACCGGCAAAACAGCAAGTGTTGGCACGGGGGATCACCTGGTGGCGAACGGGGTTTTTCAACGCGCCGGACGCATCGTTTTGGTCACACCGATGTCCGTAAAAAATTCTAAATTTTTTTTTAAAATTGAGACAAATTTTTTCATCGAAACTTATCCACTTTTTACGTCATTTTTCAGGTCAGAAATGAGTGAAAAAACTTTATAATATAAATACATTTTATTCATTTCTTGCCAATGACAAATTTACTCAACGTAGAGGGTCGAGAGTACACTGCTGCAATCGATGCCGCGAAGCAGTTTGGGTACACGAAAGACTATCTCCTTCTCCTCATCAAGGATGGGAAGATTGACGGCCAGAAAGTCGGGAACAAGTGGTATGTCCATGTCCCGTCCGTAGGGCAGTTTTTTGCCGAGGCGAAGGTGCGGAAGGAAGAACGTCGGAAGCGGATTAGCATCGAGCGGAAGAAAGAGCTCAAGTCACACACGCGAGTCCGGTTTACCGGAAACCAGCGGACCGCTGTTCTCGAGACGCTCGCCATCGTTGTCATTGGCCTCTCTCTCGGTGTCACCGGGTATGTTGGAACAACGGTACAGCAGACCGCCTACGTCGGCGAGGGAGCGGTGAATTTCATTGAGCGTTTTGCGGTCTCCCTTTACTCGCTCATCTACTCTGATGACGAACGACTTTCCACTTCCGAATCTGTCGCTCCTGCTGGATTAGGATCATCCGAGCAGAAAGAAAAAAGCGGGGGGGAGGGGGTGGTCGTTGTTCCCGCCACGGACATGACGGCAGAAACGGCAGAGAGCATCAGAAATTCCTTCTCGGATCCTGTCGAGGTCTCTGTTGATCCGGAACACCCCGACACGGGCATTATCATTCCAAAATTTAAACAAGGAGACGGCGAAGCATATCGCTTTCTCATGGTCCCGGTCACTGACAACGAATAGCACACACATCGCGTAGAGCGCATGCACTTAGTTCCCGCACAACCGCATAGAATCCTCACGGCAATCACCATCGCCACGATGGTGATTCTGGGATTCTTGATGTTCGCCGGGAATACCCACGCCGCCCCCAACTACCAGGTGAACTACCAGGGCAAGCTCCTCAACAACGCGAAC
>CAYRER010000005.1:0-2493 GCA_964423385.1 uncultured Candidatus Saccharibacteria bacterium
TCGGCCTTATCGACGAAGAGAATGCCGTCGAGGTGGTCGACTTCGTGCTGGAAAATCTGCGCGAGGAGGCCGCCGGCACCGCGCTCGTACAGTCTGCCGTGTTCATCGTACGCGCGGATGGTTGCGTGGGTCGAGCGGTTCACCGCACCATAGTCATCCGGTACCGAGAGGCACCCCTCGCCGACGAGGTGTTTTTTACGGGAGAGCTTCACGATGACGGGGTTGACGGCGACGAGGGTAGGGAGCTTCGTCTTATCCTTCGCGGTGCTGTGGACGAGGAAGATGCGGAGG
This sequence comes from uncultured Candidatus Saccharibacteria bacterium, assembly GCA_964423385.1. Lineage (GTDB taxonomy): Bacteria > Patescibacteriota > Minisyncoccia > Phycocordibacterales > UBA918 > Damh-18. The sequence continues at coordinate 292 of CAYRER010000005.1, forward strand.
GGTATGCCAATCTGGGGGGCCGCGATGGCGACGCCGTTCATGCCCTCGACATTGTACGTCTCAAGCGCGGCCCGCATGTCTTTGAGAACCTTCTGAATCTTAGGTGTCGTGATGTCCTCGACAGGCACCTCCTCCGCAATTGCGTGGAGCGCCGGGTGGTCCTGCTTGACTAATTTCGCCATACGTGGGCTCTACTATAGCGTAAAACCGGAGGAAAATAAATCAGACGATTCGGTCGGGATTTATGACGACGCGGATAGGCGGCGGGAGTGCGCGGAGGGCGCCGGCGAGCTTCGGGTCGGGCCACGCCCCGCGCTCAAGCCGGATGAGCCCGTACATGATTGGCGCAGAGGCCGCCGCCGCAGGGGCGGGGTAGAGGGAGATGGGGTGGTCTTTGAGCACGCGGCGCACCTCTGCCTCGAGCTTCTTCACAATCTCGGGAGTGCCCTGCCAGGTGAGGTGAATGAAGGTTGTGTACGGGGGGTACCCGAACGACTTCCGGAGTTCGAGCTCCTCGGTGTAGAAGCTCTCGACCGAGCCCTGCTTTGCGTGTGCGAGGATATCTGCTTTCTCTGTACGCGTCTGGATGTACACGGTCCCCCGGGTCACCTCGCGGAGCGAGAGGAGGAGTGCCAGGTTTTCTTCGTCGAGCCGCCACGTCGGCGTCGCGAGGAGCGCATCCATATTGACGACGACCGAAAGGTCAACCGGGTCGGTGAGGTACGGGAGCGCCATTTGCGTGCCGAGGAGTACGCCACCTTTCGTTGCGTAGAATGTGTCGCGGAGGAACGTCGCCTTCTTGTACGTGCGTGCGCTCTCGTGGTCGAAGAGAGTAATCGGCACGGATGGGAGGAGTTTGTGGAGCTCGTCGTAGACCTGCTGGATGCCGATGCCTCTCTCGCGGAGCCGCCACGAGCCGCACCCGGCGCACGTTTCTGCGGCCGGAATGCGTTCGCCTGATGAACTCGAGACGAACCAGCGCTTCTCAACGCCGTCTTTGACAGTGCGGAGGAGTGAGTACGGAGCACCGCTCTCCTTGGAGCGGAAGATGTACCCGCAGTCCATGCAGGCGACGAGCGGTGCGAGGCCGCGCCGCGCCGCAAAGAGAAACACGCGCCCCCGCCGCTTCCGAACATCCCGTACGGCGTCGAGTACCCGGTCGTCGAAGAGCCGGAAGGGGAGCGTGTCTCCCTCTTTCCGGGTCATGTCGATAGTCTCGAGCTTCCCCGGGAGCTCGATGCGCTTCGGTGTCTCTCCGTAGGTTTGGTACACCTCACGGCGGCGGAGGTCCTCCTCTTCGGCGCGGGGGAGGAGATCGGCGAGGATGGTGGCGCGCCCCGTGTGCTTTGCGTGCGCGATGAGCACGTCGCGGTAGTCGAGATACGGCCGCGTGAGCTCGCGGTAGTAGGGGGAGCGCGCGTGCTCGAGGACGACGTGGGTAATGTCGTGACGTTCAACCATGGCGTACGAAGGTGTTGCGATGATGAGCTTCGTCCGCGCAAAATCTTCGAGAGCCGCGAACGACTTCCTGAGCTCAGTCTTGGTCTGCGCCGTTGTGAGCATAATGATGCGGTCTTCGATACCCGGCTCGAGCGCCGCCCGAAGCCGTCCGGCCTCAAACGACGACGGTGCGACAAAGAGCACCGAGCCGCTGTGCGCAAAGGTTTCGCGGACGAGCGAGCGGTACGCGCGGTGACGTTCGTCGGCGCGCGCCTCAAAGACCTCGATGGGGTGAGCAGTCTCCTTCGTGACGTGGTGCGTGTGCGGGAGCGGGAGCTCGCCGTTTCTGATTTCCGGCGGAAGCAGGTTGTAGAGAATCGTACCGACCGGGGACGCGTAGTGCCGGGAGAGGTCCTCCGCCGTCTTGCGGAAGGCGTCTCCAAGTACTGTCGTCTTCGCTTGCGTGGGGAGCTTCCGGAGCGAAAATGTCGCCGCCCGGAGTGCCGTCTTCGCCGCACTCACCTCCCGGGATTCGGTAATGAGGCCGAGAACCGTCCGCTCGCGGACCGGTATGGAAACGATGGTCCCCGGCGGGTACGCGTCAGCCGAGAAGTAGGAAAGCGCATCAATGGTTATGCCCTTGCGGAGGGGAATGACGGTCACGACGTACATCCCCGTATTCTAGCAAACGCGTATACAAAGACCCAAAAAGTGGCTGTTCTGTTGTTTGTTTGCCGGCTGCAAATCTGATACCATCCATCG
>CAYRER010000005.1:2593-27464 GCA_964423385.1 uncultured Candidatus Saccharibacteria bacterium
ATGTCCGAGCTTCCCGCGTACGGATTTAAGAAGGTTGGAAGTTACGCTTCAGGAATTACATTTGAAGTACCCATCAACTGGTCTGTCTTTAAAGAAGGGAATCCTGGGCCCTTACTGGAAGAGACGGATCGTGTAGGGCGCGTCCGGAGTGCGTTTCTTTCTGTTGGAGAGGAAGACGTTTCTTACAGTGATACAAACTGGACCCAGGTTGATTTCTACTTTTCGAATGGAAATTTCAAAGAAGACATCGATTATGCTCTCAGTTATGGTGCCATACTTACCAAAGAGCAAGTCGGAGGACGTTTTGCAGACGTCATAACCTGGCCACTTGACGATGGCGAGGTTACAAAGGGTGGAACAGGAGGGAAAGAGTACTATATTCCAGTAGAAGATCCCTCAGGGTACTACAAGGCAATAGTCATATCAAAACAATCGCTCGGTTCTCCTGCATTTGAGGAGGCCTTTAAGCATCTTATTGAAACCCTGGAGATACCCAGGTAGTCGGAATTCTTTGAAGATTCTCCTAGTATTCCTCGAGGTAGGCAACCTTCGCGCCGAGAGAAGTGAGGCGTTCGACGAGGTTCTCGTATCCGCGGTTGATGGAGTAAATGTTCCTGAGAACCGACCTGCCCCGGGCACCGAGCATGGCAATGAGGAGGATGGTTGCGGGGCGGAGCGCCGGCGGGCACACGAGTTCATTCGGGCGGAGCACTGTCGGGCCGGTGATGTAGATGCGGTGTGGGTCGGCGAGCACCGTCTCTGCTCCGAGCTTATCGAGCTCGGTGAAGTAGAGTGCGCGCTTTTCGTACACCCAGTCGTGAATCAAGGTCTGTCCTTTCGCCTGCGTCGCGATGACCGCGAAGAAGGGGAGATTGTCGATGTTGAGTCCTGGGTAGACGGAGGGGTGGATTTTCTCGTGAAGTGCGGTGAGCCGGGACGGCTTCGTGCGGATGTCGACGAGCTTCGTGAGACCGTTCTCTGAGAGGTATGGCTTCGATGCAGTGTACCGGAACCCCATCTTTGAAAGCTTGAGGAGCTCGAGCTCGAGGAATTCAATCGGGCAGCGCTCGATGGTGATTGATGAGTTCGTCACGATTGCCGCAGTGAGGAAGAACATGCTGTCGGTCGGGTCTTCGGAAAGCGTGTACTCGATGTCGCGTTTGAGCGCGGGAACGCCGGTCACCGTGAGCGTCGTCGTGCCGACGCCGTCGATGGTGACGCCGCACGTGCGGAGAAACGCACAGAGTTCCTGTACCTGGTAGTTCGCGGACGCGTACTTGATGACCGTCGTTGTCGGGCGGAGCGCCGCGGCCATGAGGACGTTCTCGGTCACCGTGTCGCCCGATTCGTAGAGGATGATTTCCTTCGGCGTTCGCGGCTTCACGCGCACTTCAAAATCTTCCGCAGTCGCTTTTATATCGACGCCGAAGTGCTCGAGGCCGTAGAAGTGCGGGCGTACGGTCCGGCTCCCGAGCTTGCACCCGCCCGACTGGGGGAGCGAGAACGACGAGAGCGCGTGGATCAGGGGCCCAATGAACATGACGATGGAGCGTGTCTTCCGCGCCGCGGTGCGGTCGATGCCCGTGAGGTTGAATTCGGCGGGAGGGATGATGGTGAGGTCGCTCCCGCTCCACTCGACGCGCACGCCAATGGACGCGAGGACCTCAATGATGCGGTGCACCTCCTCGATGCGCGGCACCTTCCGGAGCGTCGTCGTGCCCCTGTTGAGCAAAGACGCGCAGAGGAGCCCGACTGCTCCGTTCTTCGACGTCGCGGTGACGATGGTGCCGCGGAGCTTTTTCCCGCCTTCAATCTCGAGGTTTACCGTGCCGGGGGAGAGCGTGACGAGGTTCTTCTTGAGCGCACGGCCGATTTTGATGAGCATATCCGCGCTCACGTTCTGCCGGCCCGACTCAATACGCGCAACGGCGCTCTGGGTTGTTTGGAGGAGCTTCGCGAGCTCGGCCTGTGTGAGTCCCTTTGTCTCGCGGAGGTCCGCGATGGTTTCTCCGAGGTTTTTATGCATACACTTTCAATATAGCACTTATGCTATACGTGTGCTACTGCGGTGTGTTGACGCAGGTAATCCTAAAGCCGCCTCTTTTTCGACGTCCGCACGCATTCGACGTATCTCGAAAAAGCTCTATAATGGGGACCTACATGAAACTGGGATTCGCCCCGAAAGTCGGCATTGACCTCGGCACGACGAGTGTGCTCGTGTTCGTCGACGGGAAGGGTATTGTGCTCAACGAGCCCTCAGTCGTCGCTGTTTCCGACACAAACGAAATCGTCGCCGTCGGCATCGAGGCGAAGCGTATGCTCGGGAGAACTCCGGACTCCATTCACGCGTACCGACCGATGAAGGACGGCGTCATCGCCGATTATCGCGTCACCGAGGCGATGCTCCGGTACTTTCTCCGGAAGGCGCTCGGCGGCTTCAACCTCTTCCGGCCGGATGTGCTCGTCTCGGTTCCTGCCGGCGTCTCATCGACAGAGAAGCGTGCCGTCATCGAGGCGACGCTCAAGGCCGGTGCACGGAACGTCTACGTCGTGAAGGAACCCATCCTCGCCGCCATCGGCGCGGGTGTGCCTATCTATGAACCGCAGGGCCACATGATTGCGGATGTCGGCGGCGGTACCATCGACGTCGCTGTCATCTCACTCGGCGGCATTGTCGCATCGAACTCGGTGAAGTGTGCGGGGAACAAGATTGACGCGGCCATCATCGACCACGCGAAGCGCACGCTCAATCTCTCCATCGGCGAGAAGACTGCGGAAGACATCAAGATACAGGTCGGCTCCGCGCTCCCCTTGGAGGAAGAACTCGTCATGGAGGTGAAGGGAAGGGATATTCTCACCGGGCTCCCGCGCACGGCGGAGATACGGACCAATGAGGTCGTGCGGGCAATTTCCCGGGAGCTTCGCGAGATGGTGAAAGCAATTAAGGATGTCTTCCAGAATACGCCGCCCGAGCTCGCGTCCGACATCATCGACTACGGCGTCATCATGACCGGCGGCACGTCACAGCTCCGCAATTTTCCCGAGCTCGTAAAGCGGCGGACCGGCGTAAAGGCAGTTCTCGCCGATCAGGCAATTTTCTGCGTCGCGAAGGGGACGGGGGAGGCACTGGAGCATTTGGACACATATAAACGGACGATATTAGCTAAGAGATAATTTCCCCTGTCTTGCCGGCTTACAGCCGCTGTCCACTCATTGGATTTTTTGAGAAAAATCTCGATGAGTCTTGCGAAATGGGTCCCATCCCATTTCTCACCTACAAGCGCACCATATTAGCGAAAAGATAATCGTGACGGTGCCGACAGCGCTCCTGCCTGAACTCAATATATACAATATATCGTATATATTCGATATATCGAATAGGTTTTTATTTTGAAATGTCACATTAGGAATTCTTTCGATATATCGAAGGAAATGTGAGGCGGAGCAGACAGCGGCCGTCTTTCGCCGGATGCACACGCAGTTGTTCGCGGAGCATTCTTTATTCTTTATTCTTTATTCTTTACTATATATAGTATGGAGATATCCAGCAGGGAAAAGTTCTCTTCGCCGGAGGAAGAGATTGCTTTTTTACGTAATGAAATAGCGCGCCGGGAGCGCGATCTCGTAGCGCGCAACCGCGAGGTAGACAGCGCCGACCGCGAGACCATCGGGAAGGAGGTTATCCGCGAGTACGCGGAACACGACCCGTCGGTTGTTCTCGAGCGGAAGCACACGATACCGGCCCACGAGCTGAGCGTTCGGCACCACGCAATCGAAGTTTCGACGAACCGCGTCGAGGAGGTTATGCAGATTGCGCACGAGAAGGGTATCCGCAACGCGCTCTCGGTCCTCGAGAAGGTGAAGGACCCGTTCCTCACCGATGAGGTCCACCGACACCTCGTCTCGGTCCTCCGGAGCGAGCAGAAGGTCGCCGACCTCGACGAAGGCGCACCGCTCTGGAAGGTGCTCCACATGACGCTCTTCGAAGTGTCGCTCCCCCGGCACCCGGAAGATACCCACGAGACGAACATCAAGGAGATATTCTCCGGCATGGAGCAGTTCTACTCCGGCATGCAGACCGTCTCGAACGGAAAGGACGCCCGCTACTACACCCTGGAAATCGCGGTCGAGGACAAGCGCGACGACATCATCTTCTACGTCGCCGTGCCGAACGAGTTCGCAAATCTCTTCGAAAAGCAGGCACTCTCCCTCTTTCCCTCGGCGGTGCTCACCGTCCGCCAGAACGACTACAACGTCTTCGTCGACGGGGGAGCGAGTCTCGTGTCGGTCGCAGAGGAAAAGAAACACCCGATATATCCCCTGAAGACCCACGAAGAGTTCGAGAAGGACCCGCTCCTCGTCCTCCTCAATGCGTTTTCAAAGATTGACCGCGACGGCGGCGGTGCCGCGCTCCAGGTCGTCATCCATGGCGGCTCGTCGAAATACCAGGCCCAGTACAAGGGAATCGTAAAGCGCGTGAAGGACGGCGAGAAAACCGACGTTGCCATCAGGAAGAGCACGCTCGGCGGGGAGGTCTTCGAGGGGCTCAAGGGCATGCTCTCGTCACCGAAGAAAGACGAGGAGAAGCCGAAGGAGGTCGATGGGGAAAAGGTGGATCTCTTCAGCTCGAAGCTCGAGACGCCGATTCTCGCGACGAATATCCGCCTCATCGTCTCCGCTCGCGATGACGTGCGCGCGGAGCAGATTCTTTCCGAACTCGAATCAGGATTCCATCAGTTTGAAAATATGAAGGGGAACCAGCTCTCGTGGAAACGGCTCTCGGGCATTGAGAAGATGCGCGAGATGAAGGCGTACTCATTCCGCGAGTGGAGCGAGAGCCGGACGCTCCCGCTCTCCATTCGCGAGCTCTCGACCATCATTCACTTCCCGTCGGAGGGTATTGAGTCGTCTCCGCAGTTCAAGCAGTCACGCGCGAAACGCGCGGCCGCGCCGGTTGATATGCCGAACCACGGTACGCTCCTCGGAGTGAACGAATTTCGCGGGATGGAGAAAGAGATATACATGACGCCCGTCGACCGGCTCCGCCACTTCTACGTCATCGGCCAGACCGGCACCGGAAAGACGACGCTCCTCAAGAATATGATTGTCCAGGACATACGGGACGGAGCCGGCGTCTGCATGATTGACCCGCACGGGACCGACATCATCGATGTGCTCTCCGCAATCCCTCCCGAGCGCATGGACGACCTCATCTACTTTGACCCGGCGAACCTCGAGACGGTCATGGGACTCAATATGCTCGAGTACGACCTTCGGTTCCCCGAGCAGAAGACGTTCGTGGTAAACGAGCTCTTCTCCATCTTCCAGAAGCTCTACGGCGCGAATCCCGAATCAATGGGTCCGATGTTCGAGCAGTACTTCAGAAACGCCACGCTCCTCGTCCTCGAAGACCCCGCATCCGGTTCGACCCTCCTCGACATCTCACGCGTCATGGCGGACTCCCTCTACCGTGCGCTTAAGCTCTCACGGGCGAAGAATCCGGTTGTCGTGCAGTTCTGGTCTCAGATTGCAACGAAGGCGGGCGGGGAGGCGTCACTCGAAAATATCGTCCCGTACATTGTCTCGAAGTTCGACGTCTTCACGGCGAACGACTACATGCGCCCCATCATCGGCCAGCAGAAGTCGGCGTTCAACTTCCGCGACATTATGGATAACAAGAAGATTCTCCTCGTGAACCTCTCGAAGGGGCGCCTCGGTGAAATCAACGCAAATCTCATCGGCATGGTCATCGTCGGCAAGATTCTCATGGCGGCGCTCTCCCGGGTCGATGACGTCACCATGGGCTACCCGCCGTTCTACCTCTACATCGATGAGTTCCAAAATGTCACTACCGATTCGATTGCTGCAATTCTCTCCGAAGCGCGTAAGTACAAGCTCGGGCTCACCATCGCGCACCAGTTCATTGCGCAGATTGATGAGAAAATCCGCGATGCGGTCTTCGGGAACGTCGGCTCAATGGCCGCGTTCCGTGTCGGACCCGAAGACGCGGAGTTCCTCGAGAAGCAGTTTGCGCCCGTGTTCACCGCGAAAGATTTGATGAACATCGAAAATAGGAACGCGTACGTACGCCTCCTCGCAAACGGCACGCCGACACCGCCCTTCAGCATCGAGACGGTGAAGCCCCACGAGACGAATCACGAGTACGCAAAGGAGATGATTGAGTACGCGCTCGCGCGCCACGGTACGCCGCGCGATACAGTCGACGCGGAAATCCGCGCGCGCTACCTCGCGTAGTTTTTCATAAGTTATCAACGGAAAAATATCTCAGATATTTTTCGCGAGTGGTACAATGTCCCTGAATATGGGAGGTACGAGTACTTCACACGGTACTGTTCTTGGTGGTACGAAGGCGGGTGCGTCTTCGTCTTTTGACCTGCGGAGCTGGCAGGGTCTCACGGAAGTCCTCAAGACCGGCAAGGAATCGCTCACGGACCCGCAGGCGTACGCGGAGTTCCGGAACCTCGTCCTCGAGTACGCGCAGAAGGGGGGAGACGCAGAGCTCCGGAAAAAGATTGATGCCGTCATTGCAACCTTCGGCGCGGCAAAGACTCCGGAGGCGGAGGCGGTGACGGCAGAGCCCGAACCGGAGCGGCGGGCAGAACCGGCACCGGTACAGTCCGACCCCGCTCCGGCCGCGCCGGAAAAGAAAGACGCCGGACGCACCTTCGGCGTCGTCGGTACGCGCCGGGCTCCGCCGCGGTTCGTGCCTCCGGCAGAGAAAAAAGAGAGCACGGTACCCGCACCGCAGGTCAGGGCAGATGTTCCGCCTGCGGCACCCGCACCTGAGCCGGTCCCCAAACCGGCTCCTGCCCCTGTTCCCACACCCGAACCAGCACCGACTCCCGCACCGAGTAACAGCGTTCCCGAACCTGTTCCAACACCGGCTCCCGTTCCCGCACCCGAACCAGTCTCCGAACCTGCGGACGTTCCTCAACCTGCGCCGCAAGGAGCACCGGAACCAGTCTCCCCGCCGCCCGTCTCCGCACCGAAACCAGCGCAGGGATTTAAGACCCTCGACGAGTACAAGGCGCGCATCGCCGAAATCAAGCGCATCGTGAACGCCAAGGTCGGCAACCCGGCAATGCTCATCGATACGGGGAACGATTACGGAAAGAAGTATATGACCGCGCTCCTCTCGGCGCTCAAGGCGACCGGCGGTGGCGGGGAGGGGGTGGATGCGGCGATGGCGAATCTCGAGGTTGCGTTCGAGACGCTCCTCAAAGACCGGGAGGCAGAAGAGACAGCTGGAGATGCCACCGCCGGAGAAGCTGCGCTCCAGGCGGATGTGAAGCGCTGGGAAGAGCCGAAGGATGAACCGGTGCCGGAAGCAGCTCCGGAACCGGAACGGGAGCCGGTGCCAGCACCAGAGGCACCGCGCCCGGAGCATGCTCCTCTTCCTGAACCAGCACCCGCCCCCGTTCCCGAGCCGGAACCGGTCATCGTCCGAGAAAAGCAGGAGGACATCATCGGACGCGCCGATGACAAGATTCAGTCAGTCATGGAAACGATTGGGCGCGAGAAGCCGAAGGTCAGCATCGGTTCACTCTTCATACCAGAGCCAGAAAGCATACCGAAGTCCGACACGGGTGCCGGCACGTCCCGCATTGGGGCAGGCGGCGGCTGGCCAGCAAGCCGGCAGGTGCTCAAGGGAATCGGGAAGCTCTCCCCGGAGGAGGTGCGGGCGGAAGGCGTCGATACTACGGAGGTTACTGCGAAGCAGACGGAACTCTCGTCTCCCGAAATTACCGCGACGCTCCACCAGCTCCTCAGTGAATGGAACATCTTCCACGGGAGCGGATTTTTCGGCATGGGCCCGTCTGGTCCCGAGCATCCGCTCTACAAGACACTCGCACCGCTCTCAATGGGCGAGGTGATTGCGGGCAGGTGGGAAGGATCAAACCACAAGCTCACGAAGACCATCAAGCAGTACGTTGATGCGTGGCGGCACGAGCAGGGCATCGCGTACGTCGTGACCGAGACGTTCGAACACTACCTCCGCCGCGTCGTCCAGCGCATCATGCGGCGCCAGAAGGGACAGGGGTAGGCAGGGGGTGTGCATCTGGTAGAATTGGGGCACTCTCCGGAGTGCCCTTTACATGCCATCTCACCACGCACATCTTCTCATCGGCTCGCGGACGTGGGGTTTTTCTCTACTTCCCGCAGACGAACGCGCGCCGTCTCTCGATGTGTCCATCTACGACGTCGGCACGTTCAGCATAAAGGATGCTCGCTCGCTCGCGGGTGAGACATCTGAGAAACCGGTCGAGCGTCCGTACCGGACGTTCGTCATTGCGTGCGATGCGATGCTCCACGAAGCGCAGAACGCACTCCTCAAGCTCTTCGAGGACCCGAACCCGGACACCGTTTTCTACCTCATCATCTCTCGCGATGACGGGCTCCTCCCGACGCTCCGTTCGCGCCTTAATCTCCTCGGCCGTGAAGCGGCGGAGAAATCTAACAGCGCCTTCGAGAGCTTTCGGGCGGCTTCCTACGCAGACCGCCTCACGCTCATCGGAGAGAAGCTTACGGACGACGATGTTTCCTGGGCGGAAGCGGTGCTCCGCGGCGCAGAGGCATGCGCGGAAGAGCGGCGTGACCCGGAGCTCATACGCACCGTGATGGAGATTTCTTCGTACTTCCGCTCTCCGGGCGGATCGAAGAAGATGCTCCTCGAACACCTCGCACTCTCGCTTTGATGGCCGGGACACATGCGGTAGAATAGCGGTACTATGGCATACAACAGCAAAGAGTTCAGCGCCCGCGGGCAGGATATTGTGAAGTGGCTCGAGGGTGAGTTCGGGAGCATCCGCACCGGACGGGCGACTCCGGCGCTCCTCGACCTCGTCATGGTCGAGTCGTACGGGACGAAGGTGCCGGTGCAGCAGGTCGGCTCCGTGAGCGTCGAGGACCCGAAGACGCTCCGCGTCTCCGTGTGGGACCAGAATGCCGTGAAGGCGGTTGAGAAGGCAATCAACGAAGCAAACCTCGGCGTCTCCGTCGTCGCAGACGGGGGCGGCGTCCGCGTCATCTTCCCAGACCTCACCGGCGAGCGCCGCGCTCAGCTCACGAAGATTGCAAAGGCCAAGCTCGAAGAGGCGCGCATCTCGCTCCGCTCGGCTCGCGATGAAGCAATCAAGGAGATTGAGGCCCTCGAGAAGGCAGGAGAGCTCAGTCAGGATGAAAAATTCTCCGCGAAGGAAGATATTCAGAAACACGTCGATGCAGTAAACCAGACGCTCGAAGAACATTTTGAACGCAAGGAGTCGGAAATCAGTCTCTAGTACATGTCGGTACTCATTTTTCTCGCCGTACTCGTGGTGCTCGTCCTCGTCCACGAGTTTGGACACTTCGCCGTCGCGAAGTGGACCGGAATGCGCGTCGACGAGTTCGGCGTCGGGTTCCCCCCGCGCCTCTTCGGTGTGCGGAGGGGGGAGACCGAGTACACGGTAAACGCGCTTCCGCTCGGCGGGTTTGTACGTATTCTCGGTGAGGACGGGATAGTGGACCCGTCCGCAAGACTCGCTGAGAATCTTTCCGAGGCGAGTGTCGAAGGAAAGAGTCCAGCGAGTGGACAGTTCCGGTACGGAAAGGACGGGATAGTGGACCCGTCCGCAAGACTCGCTGAGAATCTTTCCGAGGCGAGTGTCGAAGGAAAGAGTCCAGCGAGTGGACAGTTCCGGTACGGAAAGGACGGGATAGTGGACCCGTCTGTCCGGGAGAACGACGGCGGGAGAACGTTCACCGCAAAGAGCCGGTGGGCGCAGAGCGCCGTCCTCATCGCCGGCGTCACGATGAACATTCTCTTCGCATGGTTCCTCGTCACGGTCGCATTTACCATCGGCGTCGACTCGGCAGTTTCCGAGAGTGAAGCAGGGGAGAGTGCCCGGCTCACGGTGACGAATGTTCTCTCCGGGAGTCCAGCTGAACGCGCAGGTCTCTCCAGCGGTTCGGTCCTCGTGAGCGTAAACACGGAAGAAACAGCTCTCACACCGCTCACCCCATCATCGTTCCGGTCGTTCATCGGAGCACACGCGGATGAGGCGATTACCGTTTTGTACACGGCGGGCGACGAGCTCCGCGTCGCCCAGCTCACGCCCGAGACGGGAATTGTGCCTGACGACGCCGCAACGCCGGCGGTCGGTGTTGCGCTCACCCTCGTCGACCGTGTCGAGCGGGGCATCCTTGAGTCGGGATACGATGCACTTCTCTATACACTCACGAGTCTCCGCGACATCACGCTCGGCATCGCCGGGCTCGTCGCCGATGCGGTCCGCTTCAACGCCGACCTCTCGCAGGTCGCGGGCCCAGTCGGCATCGTCGGCCTTGTCGGTGAGGCGTCAGCATACGGGATTACTGCACTCCTCATGTTCACCGCATTCATTTCGCTCAACCTCGCGGTCATCAACATCCTCCCGTTCCCCGCACTCGATGGCGGACGTCTTCTCTTCGTCGTCATTGAGGCGGTCAAGGGCTCTCCGATACGTGCGGAGTACACGGCGGGTCTCAATACCGTCGGATTCTTCCTCCTCATCTTCCTCATGGTCGCGGTGACCTGGAACGACATCATCCGGCTCATATAGCTCGCATTCCGGCCTATTTTTGACCACCCCCCTGTTTCCCGATAGAATACACAAATGCAGAGTTTTTGCGTGGTTTTCTTATTCACTAAGCCCACTTTCACATGAGACAGAGCCGTCTATTCACGAAGACCCGCAAAGAAGCTCCCGCCGACGAAGTCGCGAAGAATGCACAGCTCCTCATCCGCGCCGGTTACCTCAACAAGGAGATGGCCGGGGTGTACTCGTACCTGCCCTTGGGTCTCCGCGTCCTCAACAACATTGCGGCCATCATCCGCGAAGAGATGAACGCGGTCGGGGGACACGAGCTCCTCATGTCATCGTTTCACCCGCGGGAGAACTGGGAGGAGACCGGACGGTGGAATACCATGGACGACCTCTACAAAGTTTCCGATGCGTCGGGGCGTGAGGTTGCGCTCGGCCCGACCCACGAAGAGCTCGTCGTACCCCTCGCGAAACAGTTCGTCTCCTCGTACAAGGACCTCCCATTTTCGGCATACCAGATTCAGAACAAATTCCGCATGGAGATGCGTGCGAAGTCGGGCATTCTCCGCGGACGCGAGTTTCTCATGAAGGATCTCTACTCGTTCCATGCGGATGAGGCCGACCTCGACCAGTACTATGAGCGTGTGAAAGAGGCGTACCGGAACGTGTTCAACCGCGCCGGCATCGGTGAGCGGACGTACCTTACGTTTGCCTCCGGCGGCTCGTTCTCGAAGTATTCGCACGAGTTCCAGGCGGTCACCGATGCCGGCGAGGACCTCATCTACGTCGACGAAGCGACCGGCATTGCAGTCAACAGGGAGGTACTCACCGACGAGGTGCTCGCCGACCTCGGCCTTACGCGGGAGAATCTCACCGAAAAAAAGGCGATTGAGGTCGGCAACATTTTCAAGCTCATGACGAAATTTTCTGAACCGTTCGCGCTCACATACAAAAATGCCGAGGGCGCGGCGATGCCGGTCATTATGGGATGCTACGGCATCGGCCTCGGCCGGCTCATGGGAACCGTCGTCGAAGTGCTCGCCGACGAGAAGGGTATTGTGTGGCCCGAGAGCATTGCGCCGTACCGGGTGCACCTCGTCGAGCTCTCGGGCGGCGACACCGAGCTCAAAGACGAGGCAGACGGCCTCTACAACACGCTCAAAGAGAACGGCGTCGAAGTCCTCTACGACGACCGTGACGTGCGTGCAGGCGAGAAGTTTGCCGACAGCGACCTCATCGGCATTCCGTTCCGCGTCGTCTTCTCGAAGAAGACGAAGGAGGAGGGGAAGTTTGAGGTTGTTGAGCGGAAGACCGGCGACGTCCTCTACCTCACCGAAGGTGAACTCCTCGAGAAATTTACGGCTACCAGCGCATGACGAACCGCTTCTCCCAGTACCTCAACCGCGTCATGAGTGTCGTGTCGACCGACATCGGCATCGACCTGGGAACCGCGAATACCCTCGTGTACCTGAAGGGCAAGGGCATCGTGCTCAATGAGCCGACCATCGTTGCGCTCAACCGGAAGACGGGACAGCTCGTTGCAGTCGGGAACGACGCGAAGACCATGCTCGGACGGACGCCCGGCCACATCGAGGTGGTGCGGCCCTTGGTCCACGGCGTCATTTCCGACTTCGAAGTGACGGAGGAGATGATTGCGTACCTCATTGGCAAGGTCCGTGTCGGCACGCAGTCACTCATTGCACCGCGCGTTCTCATCGGCGTCCCGTCGGGCATCACATCGGTCGAGATGCGCGCCGCGCGCGATGCGGCGAAGAATGCCGGCGCGCGCGATGTATTTCTCATCGAGGAGCCGATTGCGGCAGCAATCGGTGCGAAGCTTCCCATCCACAAGGCGCAGGGGAGCATGATCATCGACATCGGCGGAGGAACGACCGACATTGCGGTCATGTCACTCAATGGCATCGTCACCGCCCGGAACCTCCGCATCGCCGGCGACCAGCTCAATCAGGACATTGTCGGCTATATCCGCGACCAGTTCAAGGTCCTGGTCGGCGACCGGACCGCCGAGGATACGAAGATTGCGCTCGCCTCGGTGGAGGAGCACGGCGAGTCGAAGGAGCTCGTCGTCCGCGGGCGCGACGTTGTGACCGGACTCCCGCGTGAGGTTATCATCACCGATGGAGACATACGGGAGGCAATCACGGGTTCGGTGAACGCCATCGTCGAAGCGACACGCGACGTCATCGAGCTCACTCCACCCGAGGTGCTCTCTGACGTCATGCAGAAGGGCATTACGCTCTCGGGCGGCGGAGCGCTCATTCCGGGCATCTCGAAGCTCCTCGAAGACGTCCTGAAGCTTCCCGTCATCGTCGTCCCCGACCCTCTGCGCGCTGTCGTGCGCGGCATCGGCACCGTGCTTGAAAATTTGGAAAACTATGAGGAACTTCTCATCGAGAACGAGGGAGAGCTCTCGCCCCGGCTCTAGCGGCTCCCGGCGATGGGAACCGCTCGCCATCATTGCGGGTGCGGTTCTTGCGCTCGTCTTTGTGCGGGAAGTTCTCGGCGTCGTCGCGTCTGCTGTGACGGCGCCCTTTTTCTACGCGAAGCACTACCTTGAAACATCGGCGGATACCGTTCCGACATTCATGCGGAGTCAGGTTGAGCTCATGGCGCGCATTGCAGAGCTCGAGGCGGCGCAGAAGGCAGAGGAGGGGAGAGACTCCGCGTACGCGCTCCTCCGGGAAGAGAACGAGGAGCTCCGTAATCTCTTTGCTGATGCGACCGGAACCCCGGCAGTGCTTGCCGGGGTCATCGCCCGCCCCCCGCATACTCCGTATGACACGCTCCTCCTCGACGGGGGTGAGCAGAACGGCGTCGTGCGCGATGCGCCGGTGTACTACGGAAAGGGGCTCGCGCTCGGGTACATCCGCGAGGTATTTCCGCGTACTTCGCTCGTGACGCTCTTCTCATCTCCCGGCGCCGAGGCGACCGTCTACGTGTTCGGTCCGGACATCTTTACGACGGCACACGGCGAGGGCGGCGGAGTGGTACGCGTCTCTATCCCGCAGGGCCTTACGGTCAGGGAGGGTGACCTCGTTGTGCTCCCCTCTCTCAGTGCAAAGGTGCTCGGTATGGTGACGTACGTCGAGTCGGTTCCGACAGAGCCGGAGCAATCCGCATACGTTGTCCTCAACGTCCCGCTCCAGTCAATCCGGACGGTTGCGGTCGGAACCGACCCGGTTGTGCCGCGCTCCTTCCCCGAGGCGCTCAAAGCGGTTGACGCTTCCCGTGCCGCGCTCTTTACCGTCCCCGTTCCGGAAGAGTTTGCACCACCGGCAACGACGAGCCCGGCGCTCACGCCGGAACCAGCAGCAACAGAACCATGACGCTCATTCGCATCTTCAGTTTCATCGCCGTTACCGCATCCGCCCTCTTCTTTCCGCTGTGGGTGTTCGTGCTCACCGCTCTGCTCCACGCGTTCGTGTTCTCTCCATACGAGCTTCTCCTCATCGGCGTTCTCATCGATGCGGGGTTCGGCAATCCGGGCGGCGGCTCGTACTGGTATACCGCCGCGGCGGCGGGGGTGTGCATTACGGCGGCGTACCTTCGTCCCTACCTGAGCTTTTACTCCACCTAACGTATGGCACTCTTCCGAAAACGAAAGAAAACAGACATTGCATTCGATGAGATACTCCTCGACTCGTCGAACCTGCCCGCGTTCAATACGGGACGCATGGAGGGGCGCATCGAGCTCCCGCTCTCGAAGCGGAGCGTGTACATGGTCGGCGCAATCTTCGCGTGCATCGCAATTGTCTTTACGGGACAGCTCGTGAAGCTTCAGGTCATCGAGGGGGCGGAGTTCCGGAAAATGAGCGAAAATAACCGCATCGAGTCGAATGTCATCATCGCTGAGCGCGGCATCGTGTACGACCGGCGGGGCGAGCTCCTCGCCTGGAACGAGCGCGACCAGAGCGGGATGTACGATTTTCCGGTGCGGGCGTACACCGACCGCGGAGGCATCGGTCAGCTCATCGGGTACGTGAGCTACCCGAAGAAAGACCGCGCCGGGTTTTACTTCCGTACCGAGTACGTGGGCCGGAGCGGGGTGGAGGGCACGTACGACGACATCCTCCGCGGAGGGAACGGTGAACAGCTCATCGAGGTGAACGTGCACGGAGAAACCATATCAGAGAGCGCCGTAAAGAACCCGGTGCCGGGAGGAGCAATTACGCTCTCGGTCGACGCCGAGCTCTCCGAGGTCATGCACGACCTCATCGCGACGACGACGAAGGCGAACGGTTTCCGGAGCGGCGCCGGCGCCATCATGGACGTTGAGACGGGAGAAATCATCGCACTCGCGAGCTACCCGTCCTACGACCCAGAGGTGCTCGCTGACGGCGACAACGCGGCGCTCATCGAATCGTACAACAACGATTCCCGGTTTCCGTTTCTCAACAAGGTGGTCGGGGCGGTGTACACGCCCGGCTCCATCGTGAAGCCGTTTGTCGCGTACGGCGCGCTCCGGGAGAACATCATTGACCCGATGAAGGTCATTGTGAGCAACGGTTCGCTCACCGTGCCGAACCCGTACGATCCAGAAAACCCGGCAGTCTTCAATGACTGGCGTGCGCACGGCGCGATGACGATGCGCGAAGCAATCGCATTCTCCTCGAACGTCTACTTTTTCATCATCGGCGGCGGCTTCGAGGGTCAGCGGGGCCTCGGCATCACGAACCTCAAGAAGTATTTTGAGCTCTTCGGGTTCGGACAGGAGACCGGCATCGAGCTCGGCACGGAAGAGTCGGGAGTCGTACCGGATCCAGAGTGGAAAGAGGAGCAATTTGATGACGAGTGGCGCCTCGGCGACACGTACCTCACCGCAATCGGTCAGTTCGGATTCCTCGTGACGCCGCTCCAGGTGCTCCGCGCGTATGCGGCGATTGCAAACGGCGGTACGCTCGTGACGCCGACGGTTGTCTTAGGAGAGCGCGAACCGTCTCATGCGCTCAGTCTCGACCTGGGAGACCTCCAGATTGTGCGCGAAGGGATGCGGAAGACGGTAATCGAGAACGGCGGCACCGCCCGCGCGCTCGAGCGGAGCGACGTCGCGATTGCTGCAAAGTCGGGTACCGCGGAGCTCGGTGCATCGAAGGCAAGCGTGAACTCGTGGATTGCGGGATACTTCCCGTATGAGGAACCGAAGTATGTGTTCGTACTCCTCATGGAGTACGGTCCCCGCTCGAACACGGTGGGTGCCGGCTCGGTCATGGGGAAGGTGTTCCAGTGGATGAGCGAACACCGAAAAGAGTACTTTGAATAAGGATTCGGGGAATTCTTGATTTTGCAAATAGTCCGGAGTATCATCACGTACGTCCTCGGTCAGCGCCGATTGTCGGGTCCTCGGTCTGGAACGGCCAGTTATTCCCGGCAGTTTTAAGCCATCTCCCAGGGCGGGGAGTTAACAGAGGCGGGCACTGCGGAAGTTGGTCGCAAGGCGCCAAACACCATCGCAGTACGTGCAGTTGCTGACCGCAGGAATGAGCAGGCGTCCTAGTGTCGCCAGGGAGTGGAGGAACGCGTCCTCTTCTTCCTGCCACGAATGAGCCTGACCGGGTAAAAAAGTGCTCGGCGGGGATTGTGTCACAGCAAGTCCTGCCCGGCCACCTATTCAAGGAGCCGTTTCTCTCTGTTTGAGGACGGCTCTGTTTCATTGCAATTTTTCGAGTAGCCCCACGAAGTTGACTAAAGGGGTGCCCCACGTATAATTGTCTCACTAATCATTTTGCATTCTATGAATGAACCACACGACTCATTTCTTACTCAGGAAAAATTCGAAGAGCTCAAGAAGGAGTTGTACCACCTGAAGACCGTCCGCCGGAAGGAGGTGGCAGAGTCGCTCGAGTACGCCCGGTCTCTCGGCGATATTTCCGAGAATGCCGAGTACCAGGAGGCACGCGACATGCAGGCAGCCATCGAGGAGCGCATCCAGTACCTCGAGAAGGTCATCAAGGAGGCAAAGATTGTCGCGCACGTGAAGAAGGGCGACGTCGTTGGTCTTGGTTCAGAGGTCACCATTCAGAAGGAGAAGACGAGTGAGAACCACACGTACACCATCGTCGGTTCCGAGGAGGCGAACATCCACGACCACAAGCTCTCGTTCCTCTCACCACTCGGTGAGGCCCTGATGGGGAAGGCGAAGGGCGACACGTTCACTTTTGAGACTCCCGGAGGAAAGCAGACATACACGGTTGTGAAGGTGGCCTAGTGATTAAGAAGCGCAAGCGACTATAATCCTCAAACTAAAGGAAAGAAGAGCGCCCGGTCCGGGCGCTTTTTCAGTTGCCGTACACGTTTGAACGCTCGCTTCTCGAGGTGTATAGTGCAGTCTGGCCATAACCATCCACACACAGGGAGGATTACTATGTTCTTTGAAGTGCTCGTCATGATGCTTCTCGGCGGGTGGGCAGGGGGCACTCTCGGATGGCTCTTTACCCTGAATGTTTCGCTCATGACGACTGCGGGCGCAGTTTACGGATTCTCATGCTACGTCGTGTGGCGAATCATCGTGAACTCCAACGAGGCGGCAATTGAACGTACGACGTCGGAGTCGGAACCACTCATGCCGGAGTCGGCGTTCCTCGCACTCGTCTTTCCGCTCGGCGTCCTCGCGTTCGCCGTCGTCGGCATCGCCGTCCTCACCCTCGCGTTCGTGATGGCAACCCGAAAGAGAAACCGGCCGATGTCGAGCCACTGACAACCGAAAAACCGATGAAAGCCCGCGCCTCGGCACGGGCTTTTCCTATACTCGGCGCGCTTTTCATTTACGTTCCAAGGCGGTACTATAGCTCCTATGTCAGCATTAGACGAAATCAGGAACGAGCGCCTGAAGAAGCTCGGTCTCCTCAGAGAGAAGGGCATCAATCCGTACCAAGCCGTCTCCGCGCGGACGCACACCGTAGCGGATGCGCTCCAGGCGTTTCAGAATCTTGAAGCGAGCGGCGAACGGGTGACGATCGCAGGGCGAATCATGACGGTACGCGGCCAGGGGGCGATTCTCTTCGTCGACTTCTCCGATGGTACCGGCAAGTTCCAGGCAGTCGTGAAAGAGGACACGCTCACCGCTCTCGACTTCGCGCTCTTCCGCGACGCCGTCGATGCCGGCGACTTCGTCGAGTTCTCCGGCACGCTCTTCACGACGAAGACGGGCCAGCAGTCCATTCTCGCATCGTCGTGGACGATGCTCACGAAGTCGCTCCTGCCGCTCCCCGACAAGTACCACGGTCTCCAGGACGAGGAGGAGCGCTTCCGGAAGCGTTACCTCGACCTTCTCACACACCCCGAGGAGCGGGAGATGTTCCTCCGCAAGGAAAAGTTCTGGGATGTCACGCGGAGCTTTATGAAGTCGCGCGGGTTTATGGAGGTAGAGACGCCGACTCTGGAAATCACGACCGGCGGTGCCGAGGCGAGACCATTTCAGACTCACCACAACGACTTCGACATTGACGTCTTCCTCCGGATCTCAGTCGGTGAGCTCTGGCAGAAGCGCCTGATGGCTGCTGGCTTCCCGAAGACGTTTGAGATTGGGCGCGTGTACCGAAACGAGGGCACGAGCCCCGAGCACCTCCAAGAGTTTACGAACATGGAGTGCTACGAAGCGTACGCCGACTACGAGAAGGGAATGGAGCTCGTGAAAGAACTCTACCGAACGATTGCTCTTGAGGTATACGGGAAGACTGAGTTTACCTACCGCACGCACACGTTTGATTTAGCGAAAGAATGGGATCTCGTTGACTACGTGGAAGAGATTAAGAAGCAAACCGGTGTCGATATTGTGAGTGCGACAGATGATGAGATTAAAGAGCGACTCACTGCGCTCGGAGTCACGTACGAAGGAGACAACCGAGAGCGTCTCACCGATACGCTCTGGAAGTACTGCCGAAAGAATATTTCTGGTCCTGCGTTTCTCGTCAATCATCCGAAGCTCATAGCACCGCTCGCGAAGAGTCAGGATGGCGCGGAAGGGAAAACGCAGATGTTCCAGCCACTCATTGCAGGGAGCGAGGTTGGGCGAGGATACTCAGAACTCAACGACCCGTTCGATCAGCGTGAGCGGTTTGAGATTCAGCGAAAGCTCATTGAGTCTGGCGACGAAGAGGCGATGATGCCCGATGATGAGTTTGTTGAGATGCTCGAACACGGTATGCCACCGACGTGCGGGTTCGGCTTCGGGGAACGGCTCTTCGCAATTCTCGAGGACCGACCGCTCCGTGAGACGCAACTATTCCCGCTCATGCGCCCAAAGGCGTAGGGAAGCACGCAGACAAAAATTTCTAGACAAAATCCCCGCACGGAGCGGGGATTTTACGTTGTCTTATTTTTGTTTTGTAATGTGGATTCCCGTAAGTTCTGTGTATAACTGTGGTTGAGGGTGGGACGAAGTGGTATACAATAGCATTGTGGTGGGAGATAGTGGTAAACTATGAAAATAGTTAACAGTATCAAGTCCAACAATCATTCACATGTTGATTGGGGAGTACACGCACAATATCGACGCCAAGAAACGGCTGTCCTTGCCTTCAAAATGGAGGAAGGAACTTGGCAAGAAATTGGTTGTCACTCGCGGACTCGATAACTGTCTCTTCATATATCCCTTGAAAGAGTGGGAGAAGATCACCGAAAGGATCGGTCGGCTCCCGCTCGGACAAGCGGACACGAGAGGATTCAATAGGTTCTTCCTCTCGGGAGCAGTAGAGGTGGAGGTAGATACAGTCGGACGAATTCTCGTTCCTGATTTCTTGAAGGAGTTCGCCGGACTATCGTCAAAGGTAGTCCTCGCGGGCATCCATGATCGTGTAGAAATGTGGGATGAGAATCGGTGGAGTGAGTACAAGCGGCGCATCGAGGGGCAGGCAGATCAGCTCGCAGAGAAACTCGGTGAGATCGGTGTCCTCTAGGTGAACCGCGCTAGCTTTCGATTCGCGTTATGAAAGAGCACGTCACCGTCCTTTTGGCTGAAGCAGTGGAAGCACTCGCGATCAGAAAAAACTCGCGCGTCGTTGACGCGACGCTCGGCTCTGCCGGGCACGCGCGGGAGATTCTCTCGAGACTCGGTCCCCGGGGCGTCTTCATCGGGATTGATGCAGACCGTACCGCGACCGATGCCGTGCGCGCGGTGCTTACGAGCGAAGCGGAGGTGCACCTTGTCGCTGAGAACTTCCGAAAGATTGACTCAATTTTAGGACAGCTGCACATCGAGAAGGTTGATGCGATTCTCGCCGACCTCGGTTGGCGCATGGAGCAGTTTTCCGGGAATGGAAAGGGATTCTCATTCCAGGTGGACGAACCGCTCCTCATGACGCTCGGCAATTCCGGAGACTATGCCTTCACCGCCGCGGACATCGTGAACGACTGGTCGGAAGAGAGTATTGCAAACGTCCTCACGGGATACGGGGAAGAGCGGTACGCCAGGCGCATCGCCCGCCGGATTGTCGAGGTGCGCGAGAAACACCCCATCGAGACGACGTTTGATCTCGTCCGCCTCATCGAGGCGTCGGTACCGGGAGCGTATCGGCACGGGAGAATCAATCCGGCGACGAGGACGTTCCAGGCGCTCCGCATCGCGGTCAACGATGAGTTCGAGGCCCTCTCGGAATTCATCGGAAAGGCGGCGAAGCTTCTCGTGCCGGGGGGCCGGCTCGCCATCATCACCTTCCACAGTCTCGAAGACCGCATCGTGAAGCACTCGTTTCGGGAGCTCCAGGGGCGGGAAGAGGGAGTGGTCATCACGAAGAAGCCGGTGACACCCTCGCGGGACGAAGTCACGAACAACACACGATCACGGAGCGCAAAGCTCAGAGTATTTGAAAAGCAATGAAAAAACGGGCACACACACGGACGGCATACGAGGAAGAGTCACGGCTCTTCTACGTGGCACTCTCCACGTTCGTCATCGTCGCGGGAGCATACATGTACTTCGTCTCTGCGTCGGTCGTGAACGTCGTCATGCGGATGGAAGTCGACGGAGACATCCGCGCGCTCACGACGAAGGTGGGTGAGCTCGAAGCGGCGTACATCGAGAAACAGCACGCAGTTTCGAGCGACATTGCCGGTATGCGCGGGTTCGTCATGGCGGACACAAAGATTTTCATAGACAAGGCAGAAGATACTCTCGTACTCGGTTCAAATTAGTGCACACCTCATGAGGAGAGATGCAGTCAGACGGATACGCTTCATCACCGGACTCGTCCTCCTTATCCTCCTCGTGCTTGCGGGACGGCTCTACGTCGTGCAGGTTGTGCGTGGCGAGGCGTACCGCGAGGCAGGGGAGAATCAGTACGTCCACACGGTGCGCGACCTCTTCAAGCGCGGCACCATCTACTTTACGACGAAGGACGGAGAAAAGGTTTCTGGCGCGACGGTGAAGTCGGGGTACCTCCTCGCCGTGAACCCCCAGAAGCTTGAGAATGCCGAGGCGGCATACGCCGCACTCTCTGCAATTATCCCGATTGACCGGGATACCTTCATGGAACGCGCGGGGAGAAAGGACAAGACATACCAGGAGATTGACCGGCAGGTCGAGAACGAGAACGCTGAGAAAATTGAAGCACTCGGCATATCGGGCGTCTCGCTCTACCGGAACCAGTGGCGCTACTACCCCGGCGGCGACCTCGTCGCCCGCACGATGGGCTTTGTGGGGTACAACGACACGGAACTCGTCGGCAAGTACGGCCTCGAGCGCTCCTATGAAGAGGTGCTCACGCGGGACACGGAGCACCTCTCGGTGAACTTCTTTGCCGAGATATTCAGCAATCTCGGTGACCTCATCTTTGACGCGGACGATGCAAAAGAGGGCGACATCGTGACGACCATCGAGCCGACCGTTGCCCGTACGCTCGACCGGGTTCTCGAGGAGGTGGAGGATTCGTGGCAGGGGCGCGTCTCGGGTGGCATCATCATCAACCCGAAGACCGGAGAAATCTTGGCGCTCAACGTCATTCCTTCCTTTAACCTCAACAACCGCGCCGGCGTCGGCATCGAACATTTCCGGAACCCGCTCGTCGAGGATGTGTACGAGCTCGGCTCCATCGTGAAGCCCCTCACCGTCGCCGCAGGGCTCGACGCAGGCGTCATCAGGCCCGAATCGACGTACCACGACCCCGGTTGTATGGAATTGAACGGGAAGAAGTTCTGCAACTACGACCTCCGCGCGCGCGGCACTGTTTCCATGCAGGAGGTGCTCAACCAGTCGCTCAATACCGGCGTCGCGCACATCTCCCTCCTCCTCGGCAAGGAGCGCTTCCGCGACTACTTCTACCGATTGAAGCTCGGTTCAGAGACGGGCATCGACCTTCCAAACGAGGGCCGGGGCATCACCAAGAACCTCGATGAGAACCGGGAGCTCGAGATGGCAAACGCCTCGTTCGGGCAGGGAATCGCGCTCACGCCGATTGCGGCGGTGCGGGCACTCTCGACCTTAGCAAACGGCGGGGTTCTCATCACCCCGCACCTCGTGAAGTCGGTCGAATATGCAAACGGCACCGTGCACCCGAAGGGCTACCCCGAGGGCGACCGTGTCTTCTCTGAAACGGCGAGCGAAGACATCACGCGAATGCTCGTCGGGGTTGTCGATAAGGCATTGAAGGGCGGGAAGGCGAAAAACCCGTACTACACCATCGCGGCGAAGACGGGTACGGCACAGATACCGGACCCGGAGCGGGGCGGGTACTACGACGACCGGTACCTCCACTCGTTCTTCGGATACTTCCCGGCGTACGACCCGCAGTTCCTCATTTTCCTGTATACTGTGGAGCCGAAGGGGGTGCAGTACGCTTCCGAGACTCTGACCGACCCCTTCATGGAATTAGCCGAATTTTTGATTAACTACTACGCGATACCGCCCGACCGGGGCGACGCGAATCCCGTATGAAAGACATTTTCAAGCGCATTGTTGTAGCCCTGCTCACTATAGAGGCGAAGTTTCTCCTCCGCCGGATGCGCCCGACCATCATCGCGGTGACGGGGAATGTCGGCAAGACCTCCATTAAGGATGCCATCTACGAGGCGCTCCGAAAAACGGTGCACGTGAGGAAGAGTGAGAAGAGTTTCAACTCTGAAATCGGCGTCCCGCTTTCCGTCCTCGGACTCCCGAACGCGTGGACGAACCCCATCCTCTGGGTGAAGAACATCGTCGATGGCGCGTTCATTGCGCTCCACCCCGGTGAGTACCCGAAGGTGCTCGTCCTCGAGATGGGCGTCGACCGGCCCGGCGACATGGATCGGCTCACCGCGTGGATTAAGCCCGACATCGTCGTTCTCACCCGGCTCCCCGACGTACCGGTGCACGTTGAGTTCTTCGAGACTCCCGAGGCGGTCGCTTTCGAGAAGAAGAAGCTCGTTTCTGCCTTGAAGCCCGACGGCGTCTTCGTGTACAACCACGATGACGAGGAAGTCCGGAAGGTCGCCGAGGGGCTCCTCCAGCCCTCTATTGGGTACAGCCGGTACTCACACTCGCCGTTTACCGCCTCCGGGGACAAGGTCATCTATGAGGATGGTGTCGCTGTCGGCTTTACGTTCACGCTCACGCACCTCGACCGCTCGGTGCCGCTCACCGTGAAGGGCTCCCTCGGCGTCCAGCACGCGTACAATTTCGGTGCGGCCGCCGCTGTCGCCTCTGTCTTCGGCATCGGCATCGACGAAGTTGCTGAGGCGCTCTCCGGACACACTCCTCCGCCGGGGAGAATGCGCCTCATCCCGGGCCTGAAGCACACGCTCATCATCGATGACACGTACAACTCCTCGCCTGCCGCACTTGAGGCGGGGCTCCGGACTCTCGGTGAGCTCAAGGGGGTGAAGCGTCGCATCGCAGTCTTGGGCGACATGATGGAGCTCGGCCAGTTTTCCATACGTGAGCACGAGCGTATCGGCCGGCTCATCTCGAAGCACGCTGACCTCCTCGTCACGGTGGGTGTCCGCGCGCGCGGGTTTTCAAAGGGAGCAATGGAAGAGGGGATGGAGGCGAAGAAGATACTTGAGTTTGATGATGCACGCCGGGCGGGCAGGGAACTTCAGAACCTCATCAAGGCAGGCGACGTTCTCCTCGTGAAGGCATCTCAGTCAATCCGTGCCGAGCGGCTCGTCGAGGAACTTATGGCGGAGCCCGAACGGGCAGAGGAGCTCCTCGTCCGGCAGGACCCTATGTGGAAGGCGCGGTAGGTCTAAGAATTGGGGTAGCAAGAGACCTCCCACGTGCCCGGCGATTTTCCTTATGTTTTACATACCGTAGCAATCACGCCCGCGTGGTCGCTGAGGTCAAACTCGAGGCGGACGTCCTTCGCATTGTACGGCGCCTGCGTGAAGACGTAGTCGACCATGAACGAGGTGATGACCTCTTCACGGTCTTTCCGTCCCGCAAGCTTGTGAAGCGTCGGGTCGAGACTTGAGGCGTACGAGCGGGGGATGGCATCGGTGTAGCGATCGGTGAGCGTTTCGTAGAGCGGGCTCTTTCCCCGAGGAATATTGAAGTCGCCGCAGAGGATGTGCGGCTGCTCGTTTGCAAAAAACCCAAGGAGTCTATCCATTGAACGGTACTGCATCGGTGACGGTGATGAGCCGTGAGGCGTCCAGGTGAAGTGTACGGTACCGAGAGTGTACGTGTCCCCTTCGAATGTGACATCTCCCACGATGCACACGCTGTTCACGCCGAGGTACTCGAGCGACTCGTCGTAGTCTTGTATTGCTCCCGACTCGTCGACGAGGTAGTAGGTGCGCCGGCTCTCGACAGCTACCGCTTCTTTCTTGGTGCAGTAGAGCAGACCCTCCTTCACGGGCTTTTCGGAGACAGCCCGAATCATCATTGGCTTGAAGAACGTCTCGTACCCGAGCTCGCTGAATCGGCGGACGTCTGGCTCCTGAACCTCCATGAGGCAGAGCACGTCGGGCTTCTCGCGCTCGATAAAGGGGAGGACACGCGCGAGGTGCTTGTTGCCCTCAATGTTCAGTGAAACGAGCTTCATGTCAGCATCTAGAATCGTTGAGGTAGAAACAAAGTTTCACCGTGCTCGCTCTGAAAGTGTGGTTCTGATGACGTTTGAAAAATCAGGGCTACTTTCGTGCTCAGCGATGATGCGGTCTACCCGTTGGCGTTTCCGGAGCTCTGGGAAGGGGAGTGAGGTGTCGAGGAGGCCGAGTTCATATGCGTACTCGTCGGAGCTTCGGGGAAAGATGAGGCGGAGGTCCCACGGAATGACTTTTTCTTCCGCAATCTCGTTTACATGGTCGACGATGTTCGTCGTGCAGGTGCTCGAAAGCGTGTTGTAGAACTCTGGGTG
>CAYRER010000005.1:27564-37952 GCA_964423385.1 uncultured Candidatus Saccharibacteria bacterium
GGTCGACGATGTTCGTCGTGCAGGTGCTCGAAAGCGTGTTGTAGAACTCTGGGTGCTCACGGAGGGTGTTTGCACGGTTGAGCATCGAGACGAAGAGCTCGCGCGCTTTTTCTTGGGAAACACGTACGGGGTAGAGGAGGAGCTCGTCCTTCCGGTGAATGGCGCGGAGGGTGAGGACGTCGCGCTCGTCGGCGATGACGTACATGAGCTCGAATCGGTCGAGGAGACCTCTGAGCGGGGAGTAGACTTCGCCCTTCTCCTTTCTGATTTCCACGGAGATGGCGACGTAGTCCCCGTTTGTAAAGCCGAAGGAGAGGAGTGTGTGCGCAACGGCGACTGGTTTTAGTGGCTCGACGATGAAGTCGACCGTCTCGAGCTCGTTCAGATTGAACGTTTTGTCGTAGTAGTTCGGTGTGTACGTCGAGGTTGAGGTGTAGCTGAAGTTTCGGATGTTCCGGATGGTGACCGTATCCCCGTCAAATTCTGCAGAGGGGAGGACTGCCTGGTCGAGCGTCCAATTGCGGTCATTCTTCGGGGTGCTCACGAGGTATGTCACCGAGAGGAATGCTCCGACGAGAAGCACGAGTGCGGTGAGGGTAATCCCGGCATACCTGAGTATTTTGAGAAGCTTCTCGCGCATGCTAGTTCCGCGGCTTCCGTACGATGAAAAAGAGTGTTGTCGCGGCGATGGCCCCCAGAGTATCCGCGAGCATGTCCTTCTGCGCATCCCA
This sequence comes from uncultured Candidatus Saccharibacteria bacterium, assembly GCA_964423385.1. Taxonomy (GTDB): domain Bacteria; phylum Patescibacteriota; class Minisyncoccia; order Phycocordibacterales; family UBA918; genus Damh-18. Next base: position 28,296 of record CAYRER010000005.1, read on the forward strand.
GATGTCGCCCTGGCTCCCGAGGTACGCGAGACCCGCCTCGGGGTTTGCGGTCGCCGCATAGACCCACTCAATGAGCTCGTAGCTCATCGCAATTGTCGCAATGAGGAAGACAGGGTAGGTGAAGAGGAGGAAGCGGTTCCCGACGAGGTGCTTCGCGTAGAGCCACTCGGCGATGGCGAAGGCGTAGAAGCCGACGGTGAAGTGCGCGACACGGTCGAAGTGGTTCCGTTCGAAGCCAAATGTATCTGTCACGAGGTCGAAGGGTACGTTTGCGAAGGTCCAGTGTCCGCCGATGGTGTGGAGGTAGATGAGGACGAACATGAGTGCATACGCAAGAGGAGAGAAGCGGACGTTCCGCGCGTAGAGGATGAGTATGACACCGACGATAATCCAGACGGTGAGGTTTTCTGCGAACCACGTCGTGCGGTCAACCGGATTGAATGCAAGGACGGTAAATAAAACAGCGTAAACGCCGAGAAGCCACCAGAGCACTTTTGATGAGGTTTGCATACCTCTAGTATAGCAAGAGAGCTTCGGGTTTACTGGCTTTGGTACCAGTCGAGCGCGGCGAGCGCGTAGCGCTGAATTTCAGAAGAAATCTCACTGTGCGCGAGGACCTCTTCCCGTGTGAGCCAGAGCCAGACGTCGTCCTCGTTTTCGGGAGTGACGCTGTCACTATCAGAGTGTGCGAAGTATATGAAATCGAGGTGTTCGTGCGTCTCACTCACGTGATGGCGGTTCATAAATGCAGGAGGCGGAATGTTTGTCCGCCCATTCTCGATAGTGCCGTATTCAGCTTCGTTGTGTAGGGTGACGGTGAGCCCCACCTCTTCGAGGCATTCGCGCTTTCCAGCTTGAATCTGGTCTTCGTCGAGCTCGATGTGCCCGCCGACGCCGAGCCAGATGCCGTACTTTTCGTGCTTCCGGAGGAGAACCCTGTCGTTGTGTACGATGAAGACCGATACCGTCCAGTCAATTTTCTCGTGGATATGCGCCATAGTTACCGTCTTAAGCTATCTAAAAGAATGCCAGTGGCGACGGCGACGTTGAGAGATTCCGCTTTTCCGAAGCGGGGGATAGTCACTCGGTGTGTCGCGAGGGCGAGCGCATCCGCACCGACGCCGTGTGACTCGCTCCCCATGAGGAGGACGCCGTTTTTAGGGAGCGCGGCGGTATGCGTATTCTCGCCCGCCATGTCGGCGACGGTGAGGGGGAGTTCGTGCTCGCGTGCCTGTGTGAGGAACTCGGGGAGGTTTGTGTAGAGGATGCTCGTGCGGGTGAATGACCCCATCGTCGCCGACACCACCTTCGGATTGTAGAAATCAACGGTTGTCTCGGAGGCGACAATGTGTGTCACACCGAACCAGTCCGCGGTGCGGATGATGGTGCCGAGGTTGCCCGGGTCGCGGATGTCATCGAGTGCGAGGACAACGTTCTCTTTCGCGCGCTCGAGGAGTGTTTCAGGAGACGGGTCGTCCTTCTGCTCGACAATGGCGACGCCGGCGGCGTTCGTGACGAACGTTCCCGCGCGCTCGAGTTCATCCTGCTTCACCTCCTTGAGCTCCACGCGTGTCCCGATACGTTCGTCATACGCGTTTACGAGCGGAATGACGGCGTCGAGGTAGCTTGCCGTTCCGAGAATGCGTTCAATGAGGAAGTCAGAGGAGAGGAGCTCCGCGATGTTTTTCTCACCCTCCACGATGAAGAGCCCGGTCTCCGCCCGGTGCTTCTTCTCGGTGAGCTGCTTCACCGTTTTCAGGTTCATATGCTCGGTACTATAGCACAATGGGGTATACTTATACCCGTATGGATACAGAAATACAGCGGGAGAAAATCGTAGTAGAGCTTGAGGCGCTGAACGAGAAAATAGACAGGCAGATGTCCATCGGGCGCATCTTCGGGACCGGCGTCATCTACGGCGTCGGGTTCTTCATCGGCTCGGTCATCATTGCTTCGATTGCGTTCAGTATCTTCGCACCGTGGGTCGGGCAGATTGACTGGATTCGGGACAACTTCGAGCGCGGTTCGGCAGCACTCTCGGAGTAGGGAATTTACATAGGCAAGGCCTCTGTATAAAGATATGGGAACAGCAAAGAAACAGGGCAAACTAGTTCCGGTGACACACCGGATATACGAGACGGCGTTCCGGATTCTGAAAAGAAATCCGAAGGGTTTGCGGTGGACGGAACTCCTCACGAAGATTAAAGCGTCAGACCCGAGCTTCCACCCGAAGACGGTGAACGGCTGTGTCTGGAAGCTCGTGGAGCGTTTTCCGGAGAGAGTGGAGAGGACAAAGGACGGTCTGTTTCGGGGGCGGTTTAGCGATGATTGAGTAAGAGTCAGTGTATTGACAATTGCCCGAACAGATAGTACAATATTATTATAAAGTTGTTCTTGCGGCACGCCCTTTTCCAACCGATACCCTTCTGGGAGCTCAAGAGATGATAGAGAATTTCGTTGCGTCGCTCAACGCGGACCCTTGGCTGGCAGCAGCGGTAACAGTCGCGGGAATCGTTTCGTTGGCCGCTCTCCTCTTTGCCATCAACAGGAGGAGCACGGAAGACGGGAAGAAGCATCCCGTCTTTTCGAACGAGGACAAGGGGACCGATACCACCGAGGTGGAGGGTCCTGCAAAAGATTCCTACGGGGACGAACTCGACTGCGTCGAGTTCTACCTGGACGGTCATCCGATGCCCGACCTGACCCTCACCGGCGTCACCGAGGTCTATTCTTTGGACGACACGGACTCGGTGATGATTCAGACGGAAGGTGATGTCAGTCACCGCGTCTCGCTCGGGAACAACGATGTCCTCCTCTGTACCGGCGAGAAGGCACGAGAGCCGGACTGCCTCTGGGAGAACGTCGATCGGGTCAGGGTCTGGGTTCACGGCAAGGTCATTTACGACAAGTATCTTGCCGAAGTTGAAGAGGACTTGGACAACGGTTGCCTCACGGGCTACGACGAGAAGGGTACCGATGTCAGCGTTCTCTTCGGCGACGGCGTGACGGTCCTGCTCGACGCGGCCATCACCGAAGTCTAGAATCAAGCCATCACGGAGACAAAAGTCACCCTGGTGGCTTTTGTCTTTTAAGAGGGATTGATTGTTGGAGAGGAAGGAGTAGGATTTTAGGATATGAAGACCGTCTCCGAGCTCAATAGTAAGTGGTGGTACCGATTACTTAAAGTAAGTTGGCTCTTTTTTGCCCTCATAGGGATTATCAGCGCGATTACTATTAGCTGGAATAATAATGGCTCTGAGTTTGATCCAATTAGCTCTAAAGTAGTCTGTAATGACGGGCGGCATTTCCCAGTTGATAAAATTGGTATGCATAGTGAATTTTCTGTCTATAGTTTTGATGAGACCTTTCGCACATGGTGTTCTACCGAAATGGTTAACGACAATGGTGTACTGAAACTGAAAAAGATAGATGGAACAATTTCTCCAGAAAAAAACTATGCTTTTATAGCGGAGCACACGCCTCATGATTGGGTGGGGTTCATTTGGTATTCGTTGCTCTCCATTTTCTGTATTTACTTTGTTTTTGAGGTTATAAGAAGAATATTTTACTATGTAATTTTAGGTAGTATTTTTCCTGCTCTAGACAGTGAGTCACCCGCAGCACAACAGGCCAACTCATTTCGTTCTATCCCTGGGGGGAAAGGAATCCTAATAATTGAAGCTGTTCTTATATTTATAGTGGTAGGAGGAGCGCTTTCGTGGCTACTTAAATTTGTTCTTTTAGGCTTAGTGGTTTCCCTAAATATTAGCTCTATCGAAGCTATAAAAGACATCGACGACCTCTTCAGCATAGCTTCCTTTGTAATAGGATATCTCGTTGCAAGAAAAAGATATCGTCGGAGAAGTCTAGAAAGTACTAGTTGATTTACCTATGGACCTCCCTCAAGCGAAAGCTATCTTCAGTGCATGGCATCAGTAACCCCACAGGAAAGACCTGTGTAGAAGGAAGGAGAATCGGCGCAGCTCACTAAGTTGAATTGTTTACTTCGCTCCAATTCAACTAAGTGGCTCCTGCCCTGACTCGCCGACCCAGAGGGTCCCCCGGCTCCGTCTTTCGATTCCTTTTTTACCGGGAGTATCGAAACTTACAGTTTCAGTACACCTTGTCGCTATTTTGTCTCCTTTCAGTCACAAAATAGCAGGCAAGGTCTTCGATTCCCACGCAACCGGCTCCCAGCAGGGGAATCGTCCCGCTTTTTCTAATTCACTTTGTTCATAAGAACGCTGGACGCGGCTCGGATACAACCTCCCATATGGTCGGTTGGCTTCGCATCCTCCGCCGTTCGATTCCCCGTAGGGTCTACAAAATCGCAACAGGGCCGACACTTGCGTGTCGGCCCTGGCGCTTTGTGACCCTACGGGGAATCTTTCATTACATGAACGGTTCAGGTTGTATGATATTTTCCCTCGGAAAATCTCGACAACCTTTTCGATTCCCCTGGACTTACAAAGAAAAAACCGGGCAATAAACCCAGCTTTTTCTTTGTATGTGACCCTACGGGGAATCGAACCCCGGTTCCAGGAATGAGAATCCTGTGTCCTAGCCTCTAGACGATAGGGCCAAAACTGTCCGGAGACAGCATTTGGTGAGTAAAACACATGCCAGCGTTTTGCTCAATATTTGAGCCGATTACTCGGCCGGATAGTTATACCAGATTTCCTCGGATTGATAAAGTATTGAGCAGGATGTGGAATATTAAACAGGAAGGACCTGTAATCATAAAAGAAGACCGCCCGAGAGCGGTCTTTGGAGGTTGGTGCGGTGAGCGCTGGTGCCATTACCATGCGGTGCGGTTTCGTGCGGTGATGGGGGACACGATTTCCGATTTCGAGATGTCGTACACCGTGTAGTCGGCAGTCAGGTTGTACGCCAGGATGTTGCCCTCGGGCACATCGTCTTCCTCACCGGGCTCGATCCGCATGAGCGTGTATCCCTGCGAGCCGGGTAAGACCCGCTTGAAGTACTGGTTCATGCCGATTTCCCCGGCGGGGACGCCCTCATGGGGGCAGAGTTCGTCCATGTTGAGCACGGTCGTCTCTTCCGGCCTGTCGATGCGTTCGAATCTTCCCCAGATGAAGATCTCCCCGTGGTTCTGCTCGCTTGTCTCAATGTACTGCCGGCACTTCTTCGCCGCATCTTCGTCAGTCTCCACTCCGCTGATGGTGAAGGTGTACTCTCCACCCTCTCCCTTCTCTTTGTAGGTAAGGCGGTACATAGAACACCCTCCATAGGTTGGATTGGAAAGCCCTGAAACAACCCTACCGCGAAAGATTGTTTCGTCAAGGAGACACAGAGATACTCTCGAGGACTGGTGGTTTTTGGGAATGCTATACTACTCCCTATGACGCAGGCGCAGGCACTTGAAATCTTGAAGACCGGCGCGAACGTGTTCCTCACGGGCGAGCCGGGGGCGGGGAAGACGTATGTCTTGAACCGGTACATCGACTGGCTCACCGCCTCGGAAATCTCGGTTGCGGTGACGGCCTCGACCGGCATTGCGGCGACCCACATCGGCGGGACGACCATTCACTCGTGGTCGTCTATCGGCACGAAAGAAACGCTCGACCAGTACACGCTCGACCACATTGCATCGAACGAGAAGACGGTCCGCCGGATAAAGAAGGCGAGAGTTTTGGTGATTGATGAAATCTCGATGCTCGACGGGCGCGTGCTCGACATGGTGGAGACGGTGTGCCGGACGGTGAAGCAGTCGGGTGACGCATTCGGCGGGATGCAGGTTATTCTCGTCGGCGATTTTTTCCAGCTCCCGCCGATAGCGGGGCGGGGAGAGATGTCGCGCTTCGCATTTGAGTCGCGCGCGTGGGAGTCTTCGAAGTTTCTCACCTGCTACCTCACCGAACAGCACCGTCAGGAAGACGAACTTCTCCTCTCGCTCCTCACTTCCATACGAAAGAACGACATCGAGGAGAGTCACTACACGCTGCTCTCCGAGCAGACGGACATCGCGTTTCCCGACATCGAACCGACGAAGCTCTACACGCACAACAGCGACGTCGAGAGCATGAACAGCGCGCGCCTCGCGGAACTAAAGACGCGCGGAGCGAAGTACAAAATGGAGGGGAAGGGCTCGAAGCCGCTCGTTGAAGGCCTCATAAAAAGCTGTCTCTCTCCCGCACTCCTCGAACTCAAGGAGGAGGCGATGGTCATGTGTACGAAGAACAACTTCGAGGCAGGGTACGTGAACGGCACTCTGGGACGCGTCGTCGATTTCGACAAGCACGACGGATTTCCGATTATTGAGACGAGCTACGGAAAGCGCATCAAGATGGAACCGCAGTCGTGGTCAATCGTCGAGGACGGGAAGGTGAAGGCGGAAATCGTGCAGGTACCGCTCCGCCTCGCGTGGGCGATTACCGTCCACAAGAGCCAGGGAATGTCCCTCGACGCGGCGGAGATTGACCTCCGGAACGCCTTCACGTACGGGCAGGGGTACGTCGCGCTCTCGCGCGTCCGTTCGCTCTCCGGCATGAAGGTCTTGGGGCTCAACTCACAGGCGCTTCTCGTCGACCCGCGGGTCGTCCACAAGGACGCGCACTTCCGAGAAGATTCGGAAGACGCCGAGTACGCGTTCAACGAAATGGACGAAGGAGAGGTGACGAAGATGCAGAAAAACTTTGTCGTCGCTTCGGGTGGGAAGTGGCACGAGGGTGAGGTGCGGGCGGGGAGGGTACCCGGCGCTCCGCGCGAGAACACGGTTGAGGTGACGAAGAACCTCCTCCTCAAGGCAATGTCTGCTTCCGATATCGCACGTGAGCGGAAGATGGCGCTCTCAACCATCTGGGGCCACATCGAGAAGCTCGCCGATGAGCGGGCAATCGGGAGAGAGCATGTTTCGTCCCTCATTCCGTCCGACCTTCCGTGGGAGGAAATCTACCCGAACCTTACGCGGGCGTTTGAGAAGCACGGCACGGAAAAGCTCAAGCCAATTTTTGAAGAACTGCAGGAAGCGTATGACTATGACATTATTCGTATCGGCAGGATTTTCTACACACTCAAATAATGCATCGGTGGTTTAGGATTATACGAAGGCGGAGACGCACCCGGGCGACAGGGAGGCGCGAGTACGTGAAGCATCGTGAGACAGCCCGCGCGCGCATCATGGGGCGCCTCGAGCACTGGAGCGGTGTGCTCAGTCTCCCGTACAACCGCGTCGCCATCAGGAATCAGGGAACACGGTGGGGGAGCTGTTCGACGAAGGGGAACCTCAACTTCAACTACCGTATCGCGTTTCTTCCGGAACCCCTGATGGACTACGTCATCATTCACGAACTCTGCCACCTCGCGCACTTCAACCACTCGCGCGCGTTCTGGTCACTCGTGGGGTCCTACCTCCCCGAGTACCGCACGCTCCGCGCCGAGCTCAAGAAGACGCCGATTCGCGGCGCTTTGCCGCTGACACCTTCTGTGGTAGAAGTGCGTATATGACGCCGCCCGAACACATCCTCCTCATTGATAAGCCCAAAGGCATCACGTCTTTTGACGTTATCAGGCGTCTTCGGCGCGAGCTCGGGGTGAAAAAGATGGGGCACGCGGGAACGCTCGACCCCTTAGCAACCGGTCTCATGATTGTGGGAGTGGGCGAAGGGACAAAAAAGCTCTCCGAGTACGTGAAGCTCGACAAGGAATACGTCGCAGAGATTCTCATCGGTGAGCGACGCTCGACCGGCGACATGGAGGGAGTGGTACTCGAAGAAGTAGACGTCCCCGGTCTCGATGAGTCCGATGTACGCGAAACGCTCCGCGGAATGCAGGGCGTGCTCACACTTCCTGTTTCCGCATACTCGGCAATCAAGAAAGACGGTGTGCCGATGTACAAGCGCGCGCGGAAGGCGGAGAAGAAGGGCGAAGTGGTGGAGGATGTTCCCGTGCGCGACATGGAAGTGTACGAGGCGGAGTTCCAGCATATGGAATGCGAAGAGCACCGCTGTGTCGTGACAGCACGGTTTTTTGTCGGAAGCGGAACGTACATCCGTTCGCTCGCGGAGGAATTAGGAAAGCGTCTCGGGTACCCGGCGACCCTCAAGAGTCTCCGGCGTACGAGGGTAGGGGAGTTTGCTGTCAAAGACGCGCGGACACTCTGAACCTCATTTACCCTATATTGTACACCTGTACAATATAGGGTAAGGGGGTGGTGGGTTGTGTAAAAAGAGAAAGGGCGCCTGGCGGCGCCCCGTGGGGGTTGGTTGTGCTCGTCACTTCACGCGCCGGAGCGAGCAGTCGAGCGGGTTCTGGATGATTCCTGTCGTCTTGAGACAGGACTTGAAGATGCCGACTTTTGCCGAGAGGCAGCGCTTCGACATCGGCCCATGGAAGAGCACCGAGAGCTCTGCCCGGGTACCTTCCTTCGTGATGATAGGAGTGTTTCCGATGAGCGGCTCGGGGCTCGGATGGAGCTTCCGTTCGAGCATTTCGTGGAACTTCGTGTACTTCGCGAGAGGGACGCTCCCACTCACCCAGGTCCAGATCTTGCACCAGACCAGCTCGCCGTTGTGGTAGAGCTCTTCCCGGCAGACGTATCCGTCAGCTCGTTGCGGATCCCGAAGTTCTTTGCCTCCGGGGATGGCGTACAGCCCCCTGCTTGTTTTCTGTGACACGGACTTCTCCCATGGTTGTTGTGAAGTCTATCCGCCGGTGATTATTAAATAGATTCTTGATTTCGTCAATGAAAAAGGCGTCCCTGGTGGGGGACGCCCTGAAGCGTGGTCCTGCTCACGCCGTCTCCGGCGAAAGGGTCTCGAGGCTCTTGAGATGGAGCTCCCACGAGATGTGCCCGTGGAGCTTCAGCCGGATGAGGTGGTAGTCGTGCTGACGCCGCGGTCCGGTGATGGGCGGAAGCCCGTCCGTACCATCGAGCACTTTCCTTACCACTTCGTCCACCCTCGACCGGTCCAGTCCGACGAGCTTCCGCGCCTGCTCGAGGCGGAATTCGCCATCCGGGTCGAGGCGTCTGGTCTTCGCGTTTCCCGACATGCCGGCTCCTTTCCTAGCGAGAGGACGGTGGGGCAGACCGGTCGAGTCCACGCGCCTCGCGACGCATGGTCCTCGCCGCTACTTCGCCGAACATATCCTCGAGAGTCTTGGGGCGACTCTTCTCCCGCGCCTTTTCTCTCTGGATTTTGTCTGCGATATGCCCGCGAAGCTTCCGGGTGAGGACGTTCCGGAGATACGTCCGGCGCGGAGCGAGACGGACTCGTTCGAGGCCGTCAACACCGTTGATGACGGCCTCGATGGCGTTGTGAACAGCGGAGAATTTTCCATCCGCCAACTCTTTCGCTTTCTCGAGCCTAAGCTTCGCATCCTCGTCGAGGATGCATCGGGTACTTGCCACGCTAGCCTCCTTTCGATTCGTCGATGGGAACTTCTGTCTCTGACTTAAGATTATACCACAGAATATAGATTTGTATAGCAATGGGAGGAACAGAAAACCCCAGGAAGCTCGGCTCCCGGGGTTTTTCTGTTCGTCAACGCTCTTACTTCAAGAGAGATTCCACAACCGCCTTCATCCCGAAGGAAAGCAAAGCTTCCTACGGGACAGGCATCACCAAGACTACTTGAGCAACTCTTCCACGACGGCTTTTACATCAGAACCGTCGGCCTTCCCCTGAAGCTCCTTCA
>CAYRER010000005.1:38052-40584 GCA_964423385.1 uncultured Candidatus Saccharibacteria bacterium
TCTTCCACGACGGCTTTTACATCAGAACCGTCGGCCTTCCCCTGAAGCTCCTTCATCAAAGAGCCGATGAGCATGCCCATCTTCGACTTGTCGACAGCACCGAGCTCGGCAATCTTCTTTTCGACGAGGGGGCGAATTTCGTCCTGCGACATCATCTTCGGGAGATAGGACTCGAGGACGACGAGCTCCGCTTTTTCAATGTCCGCGAGGTCCTGCCGGCCTCCCGCGACGAACTGCTCGATGGAATCCTTCCGCTGTTTTGCGAGACGCTTCACGACGGTGAGGACACCTGCGTCGTCGAGCATTTCCTGCGGCTTCTTGCCGGTTGCGACGAGCTCGTTCGTGAATGCGGTGAGCATGCTCCTGACCGTGCGGAGCTTCACCTCATCGTGCGCTTTCATTGCCGTCTTCAGTTCGTCCTTTATTTTAGTATGCAGTTCCATAATGGGCTCTCAAAATTGGGAAATTTCTTTGTTAAAACGTCGAGTTTCTCTTTCATCGTACGACGTGTACGCTTCAGTCGCAACTCTCGTTTTGCCTCGAACTTTCGGCAATTTTGAGAGCCCTTCTGAATGAGGCAATTGTAGCACAGGACATTGTGTTAAAATGCTCGGATGGAAACTACCGAACTACTCATTCTGGCACTCCTCTTCGGCATTGCCGGCATTCTCGTGTACATCACCTTCTTCAAGCGGGAAGAGAAAAAAGAGAGTTCTGACGGCCTCATTCTTCTCCAGCAGCAGCTTCAGGAGCTCACCCGTACCATGGACGAGCGCATGGGGGAGGGGAATCGGGCACTCCAGGAGAGCGCACACCGGCAGTTCAAAGAGAGCAAGGACCTCATCCAGGAAATCAACCGTGAGGTGAACGAACAGCTCCGAAACGTGGTTCGGGGCGTCACCGAGGTTTCCGAGAGCTCGAAACAGGTGTTCTCTGTTGCCGAACAGCTCCAGAACCTCGAGAAGGTCCTCACGCACCAGAAACAGCGGGGGAACCTCGGTGAGGCATCGCTCCAGCTCGCCCTCGAGAATATGCTCCCTGCGACCGCGTACAAGCTCCAGTACGGATTCCCCGGGGGCGACGTCGTCGATGCGGTCATCATCACGAAAGACGGGATGATTCCGGTTGACGCGAAGTTCTCACTCGACAACTACCGCCGTCTCGTCGACGAGACCGACCCCGCCCGGAAGGAAGAACTCGAAAAGGAGTTCAAGAACGATTTGAAGAAGCGCATCGATGAGACAGCGAAGTACATCCGTCCGAAAGACGAAACGCTCCCGTTTGCGTTCATGTACATTCCTGCAGAGGCAATCTACTACGACCTCCTCGTGAACGAGGTAGGTGCGGTGAAGGTGAACACGCGCTCCCTCATCGACTACGCGTACAAGGACAAGAACGTCATCATTGTCTCGCCGACGACGTTCTCGGCGTACCTCCAGTCGGTCTTGTACGGCTTCCGGGCGTTCAAGGTGGAGGAATCGGCGAAGCAGATCGGGAAGCACGTCGAGTCGCTCTCCCGGCACTTGAAGGCGTACGACGACTACTTCAAGAAGGTGGGGAACTCGCTCGGCACCACGGTGAACCACTACAACATGGCCCAGAAGGAGCTCGGAAAGGTAGACAAAGACGTGGCGAAGATTACCGGCGGCGGCATGGATTTTGAACAGCTTGCGCTCGAGAAGCCGAAAGAGCTCGACTAATTCATTTGGGGGTCGGACCCCTAATTTTTGAGTAAGGGAGATATGGAGAAGTGGAAGGCACCGGTGCGGGAGAAAGTGTACGAGGCACTCGGCGCCGTTGCCGATGGTCGCGTCTCTGTGTATGGAAACACGGGAAAGGTATTCTCTTCGAGCGGAAACAAGTTCTACCTCATTGAGTATGACCCGAAGAGGCGGGCGATTATGTCGAACGACAACACCGCGTACTGGAAGGGCAGTGTGAGCTACCCTATAATCGCATTTCTCCTCAAGGCAGGGATTGTGGGGTACGATGCCGGCGTCGCCGAAGAACTCGCAGGGGTCAAATGGAAAGACCTCAATACCCAGTTCAGGGGGGACTTCAGCAAGACGGTCGGAACCGTGCTCGAATCGAAAAGTCCCGAGGTGCGCGAGAAAATAACCAGGGAGGTTGAGCGTATTTACAAGGTTCTCCTCACCAAGGAGTATTTCTTCCTCGGTTCGAGGGTGAAGCCGCCGGAAGGGTACTAGGATTAGCCCACAGGAACCACCCCGGCGCAAATATTGCATATTTTGGGCTTTTCTTGTAGAATCACCCCACTATGGCAAAGGCAGAGAAAGCAACAACAAAGAAGGCTAAGGACGCGCCGTTCGCGATTATTGAGACGGGTGGCAAGCAGTACATGGTTTGTGCTGGCGACGTGCTTGAGGTTGAGCTTCTCGGCGATTTGAAGGAGGGCGACGCGGTTGAATTCGACAAGGTCCTCATGGTAGACGACGGCAAGGATGCAACCATCGGTGCCCCGTATATCAAGGGTGCGAAGGTAAAGGCAACCTACCAGGGCCTCAAGAAGGG
>CAYRER010000006.1:0-14278 GCA_964423385.1 uncultured Candidatus Saccharibacteria bacterium
TGGCGACCATCCTCGTCATGATATTCAGCTTCCACGTGCTCCCCGTCACCGAACTCATCACGCCCGGAGGCCCCATCCAGGCCCTCTTCGCCTCTACCGAGTACTTCTTCTGGTGGCTCTTCCTCCCCCTCGTCGCCCTCTTTTTCGTGTAATTTTAGCTTCGCTCTATGAGCTGGTTTCTTCTTACTCTCATTGCGCCGTTCTTCTACGCACTAACGAACCACATCGATAAAGTACTGCTTGAGAAATATTTCAAAGAGCGCGGAGTGGGCGCGCTCATGCTTTTCTCGTCACTCCTCTCCGCGTTGGCACTTCCGATTTTCTTCTGGATGGATCCCCAGGTATTTCATATTGGCGGATTCAATATTCTCATCCTCACGTGCGTTGCGACCTGTTACGTTCTTGTTCTCTGGTTTTACTTCCTTGCGCTAAAAAACGACGAGGCCTCGGTTGTTATTGTGTTTTATCAGCTTGTTCCTGTCTTTGGCTACCTACTGGGTTATGTACTGCTCGACGAGGTGCTCACCCGAATCCAGCTGATTGCCATGGTAACAATAATTCTCGGTACGAGTATCATATCCTTCGAAATTGACGCCGACAGTAACTTCAAACTTCGACGTGAGACTGTCGGATACATGCTCGCGGCATCCTTCTTTTGGGCACTCGGCTCAGTCATTTTCAAGGCGGTTGCCCTCGAGGAGAACGTGTGGCGCTCGCTCTTCTGGGAGCACCTCGTTCTCACCGTAATCGGCATCATACTATTCATCTTCGTGAGAACATACCGCATACATTTCCTGTCTGCCATAAAACAAAACTCCCTTGAAATTACCTCCTTCAATGTGCTCAACGAGGTGCTCTACATGGCAGGAAATGCCATCTTTGCGTACGCGTTCCTCCTGGCACCAATCTCTCTCGTTCTTTTGCTCAACTCATTCCAGCCAATCTTCGTGCTCGCCATCGGCATTGTGCTCACGGTATTCTTTCCGAAGATTGCGGTTGAAAAGATAAAGGCAGTCCATCTGTGGCAGAAACTTCTCGCAATGGGTATTACCGGGGTGGGAACGTACCTCTTACTGATTTCTTCCTGAGAGGGGACTACACTCTCACGTCATAAAAAGAAAGGCACGGTCCGTGGACCGTGCCTCAATGAACTCTCTGTAGCCTGACTCCTATGCTGGCGTGTGAACCGCGAGGAGCCACATGCCGTAGACTGCGATGGCCGTGGCAACGACCCGCTGGAGGAGCTGTCCCGCCCCGTACCGCCTCTGCTCGAGCCCATACCACCACGCCAGAAGGCCGAGGAGGAAGACCCACACAGGCTGGAACGCCTGGACGAGATGTACCGCGGCGACCTGCACCATCACGAGCGGGAATGCGGAAACCACGTTCGCGATGATGTAGAGCACCTCACTCGAAACATTGATCACGATTATCTTTCTCGAGTTCTTTGCGAGTGCATTCGTCACTTCTGCGCGTATGCCCGGGACCACGAAATACGTGGCGATGCCGAAGATCACGAGAAAGATGTGCTCCCAGAAGAGCGAGCGCCACACGTTCTCCTCGAGGGCAACCGCCTTGAAGGCGACATCTCCCAGTGCCCAGCAAAGGGACGCGAGTGTCATGAGAAGAGCTGCCTTCCACTTCGCACGAACCCGTCCCTCGGCATCTCTTTCGAACGATACGAAGAGGATGCCGACGATGACCGTAGCCATTGCGATAAGCTGCATCGTTGAGAGGCTCTCTCCGAGAAAGAAGCCCGAAAAGATGAGGCCCATGACCGGGAGCAATGCGTAGAAGATAATGATCGTCGTGCTATCTTCGAGCGTCATCGCCGTAAGGTAGAACCAGAGTAGTGCAAAGTGCAACAGTCCTGCGAGTGCGAGGATGGCGTAGTGGTACCCGTGCTCCGGCAGAACCGACGTCGGACTGTACCACCAGAGAAAGGGGAGGGCGATGCCCGACAGTACCCCCGAAATGCAGAGGAGGGTCGGAACTACGAGTTCCCCTTGGAAGATCTGCCTGACCTGGTACTCGTCGAGTTTGTTGCAAATTGCGTAGAGGAACGAGGGGGTGCCGGCCATGACCAGCCACCAGGGAACATGCCATTCGGGCATGACTAGTACTCCTTTTCAAGGTTCTTCGGATTGAGGGTAGATTTTCTGATGAATATTATATCATAATATATTGCTTATAGCAAGCATCTCAAACCGCCTCGAGGTTCTGCCGTATGTGTGTAAGGACACTTCCGTGGAGCCATTTTCTGTGTTAGTATTTGACTTATCTTCCTTATGTTTAAGAAAAAGAAAGATGTCATGCAGTTTGGTGTCCATTACATGCTCGACGGGTATGGGGCGCCTGAGGACTTGCTTAGTAACCGGGAAGCACTCGCAATTATGCTGAGGCGGCTTCCTGCGGACGTGGGTATGCACGCGATTTCTGACCCCGTGGTTGTCGAGGTTGGACCTAACAATATGAAAGACCCGGGTGGTATAAGCGGAATAGTGCTCGTTGCCGAGAGCCACATCAGCTTTCATACGTTTCCAAAACGAGGTTTCGTATCCATCGACATCTACACGTGTCAGGACTACCTTGATACGGAGATGCTCACGAAAAAGTTTGCCGAGCTTTTTAAACTCAAAGAACATGATGAAAAGGTTGTTAAACGGGGCACGAAGTATCCAGTAGGAAACATCTATTAATGCGCGTTCTATTCGTATCCGCCGAACTGATAGGGTCCGCTGTGGTACACCGGCTTCTCCGTGAGGGTCACGAAGTCAAGCTCTACATCGGTCACGAAGACAGGAAAAATTGCTTCGACGGCTTCGTCGAGAAAACGAAAGACTGGAAGAACGAGCTTGATTGGGTGGGGAAGGACGGCCTCATTGTATTTGATGATGTAGTGTTCGATGGAGCACAGGAAGCCCTCCGTGCGGAGGGGTACAGCGTCTTCGGCGGCGACTCTAAGAGTGACCGGTTGGAGCTTGATAGACAATTTTTCCAGGAGATGCTCAGAGAATACGGGCTTCCAATCCTCCCCTCACACGATTTCAAGACCGCAGACGGTGCTATAGATTTCATCAAGAAGAATCCGGGAATGTGGGTGCTGAAACAGAACAGTCACATCGGCATGCTCAATTACGTCGGACAGCGTGAAGATGGTGAGGACGTCCTTGATATGCTTCAAATATACAAGGAGCGGGACATATCACCCATACAGCTCCAGCAGCGAGTCTTCGGGGTGGAGGTTGGTATCGGACGTCAATTCAATGGTACGGACTGGGTCGGACCTGTGAAGATCAATTTCGAGCATAAGCCGCTCTGTAACGGCGGTATTGGACCCCTTACCGCGGAGATGGGCACCCTGGCATGGTGCGAGAGTGATGAGCATGCGCCCCTGTTCGAGAAGACGCTTTCGAAGATACGAGGATACCTGCAGAAAATACACTACAAGGGTGACGTCGATATCAATTGCATCGCTAACGAAGACGGCGTGTGGCCGCTTGAAGCGACGATGCGATTCGGCACTCCGACTACACAGCTGTATTCCGAACTATATCAATCTCCGTGGGGGGACCTCTTAAAGGCCATCGCGGATGGTAAGCCGTACGCTCCCGTATACAGTACCGGGTATGGGATTGTCATTTCTATAGCGGTACCTCCGTTTCCGTATGCTCCCGAAACATTCGGGGAATCAGAGATTGAGGTTTGTACCGGTACGAGCATATTTTTTACCGAAGAATTAACAGAGGAAGAGCGGCGACAGATACATTTTGAGGAGGTCTCTCTTGAAATAGGGGCGGACAGCAAGAAACGATACTACCTTTCGGGAAAGCATGGGTACGCACTCTACGTGACCGGTCATGGCGATACGGTGGAAGAAGCGCAGAAGAAAGCCTACAACGTCATCAAGAAAATCATTCTTCCAAAGATGTTTTACCGAACAGATATCGGTGATAAATTTATACGGGAAGACCACGTAAAGCTGAAAGAGTGGGGATTGGTTGCGTAGTTGCCCCCAAGTAGAAGTCGTTCCACCTGTGCACAAAGCTTGTCCTCATGGGACAACTAGTTTGCTAGACTAGTAGGTAAGGGCATGTTCATCAGCCATTTTCGTAGAAATTTCTTTTGGTACATAGTGGGTGTACTGACGTTACTCTCAGTAGCCGCGTCGCTGTACCGTTTCGGCATTGCGCGCGACTATATAGTTTCGTACGAGGGGGAATGCGACCCGTACACGGAGAGCTGTTTTCTATACTGCGAGGACGATGAGTGCTCCGAACCCTTTTATTACTCGATTATCGAGCGTAATGCTGCGGAAATCTATGCACAATGCGGTGAAGACGTCACCACCTGCGACGAAGCCTACGAGTGTCCTCTTGATGTACCGTCCTGCTCCATCACCTTCTGTGATCCCGTCCTCGACGAAGACCAGTGTGAGTCACTCTCCGAGGAAGACTTGAGTGTCGATGATTCTACTGTCGAGGACTGGTCGGATGTTGATGATTCAGTCGTTGCTGAGTCACTTTTCGAAGATTTGTCCGTAGATGAATCGGCTGTTGACGAGTAACAGTTAGTGAAATTGTATGCTTTGTTACCTTTATCCGGACCCCACATACCTGTTCTTTGGTGAAGATTTGCCCGACCTTCTCTACTACTCGCATATTCCGTCCGTCATTATTGCACTCCTGGTCGGCTCCTTTGTTTACTTTAACGGCAGACAGATTCTGCTTAATAAATTGCTTCTTCTTATTGCACTCTGCTTCTCACTATGGGTAGCATTGAGTCTGCTCGTCTGGGCCGGTAACGATGGTGGGCTCTTCATATCAATCTGGCCGCTCTTTGGCATACTTGCAGCCTTTCTGTCCATATTTAGTATTTATTTCATATACGTCTTCCTCAATAAGCAGGATGCCGGGGGTTGGATGAAGTTTACCCTCCTCCTTCTCCTCCTTCCGGTCCTTCTCTTCGCGCACACAGATCTGAGTGTCAGCGGTTTCGATATAGCCCTCTGTGACGCATTCCAGTATGAGGGATTTGCGTACAAAATGTACTATAACGCACTCGGTTTCTTGGCAATGGCCTGGATTTTGGTTCTTTTGTACAGAGCGTATCGAACTGCAGATGCGACTTTCAAAAAACAGATTCTCTACATGGGACTCGGCATAGAATTCTTCCTCTTTTCCTTCATTACCATCGTATTCATTGTCACCCAGCTTACTGCAGTCGGCTTGCTCGAGGATTCGCGACTCGAGTTCTATGGACTTTTCGGCATGACCTTCTTTATGGTCATGATGGGAATACTCATCGTCAAGTTTCACGCATTCAACGCGAAGCTCCTCGGCGCACAGGCCCTCGTCGGAGGTCTCATCATACTCATCGGCTCGGAGTTCTTCTTCGTCGAATCGCGAGTGAACATCATCCTCGTCGCGGTCACCTTTGTGCTCTCCATTATCGGCGGCTACTTCCTCGTTCGGAGCGTGAAGAAGGAGGTGGAACAGCGCGAAGAGATTGCAAAGCTCGCGGAGAGCCTCGCGAAGGCGAACGAACGCCTCAAGGTCCTCGACAAGCTCAAGTCTGAATTTGTTTCGATTGCATCGCACCAGCTCCGAAGCCCGCTTACCGCCATCCGCGGGTACGCCTCGATGCTCGTCGAAGGTTCATACGGCAAGCTCCCCGAGAAGGCGCAGGAAGCCGCGGTAAACATCGCCGACTCTGCAAAGTACATGGCGCTCTCTGTCGAGGACTACCTCAACGTCTCGCGCATCGAAGCAGGGAACATGAAATACGAGCTGAGCGACTTCAACCTCAAGGACACTGCAGAGAAAATCGTCGACGAGCTCCGTCCGGTTGCTATGAAGAAGGGTCTCGTTATGGTATTCCGCTCCGACTGCACGGGAAGCTGTTCCGTCCACGCCGACATTGGGAAGACGCGCCAGGTCATCATGAACCTCATCGACAACTCGATGAAGTACACGCCGAGGGGAACCATTACGGTGGTCGCGCACGACGACGTGAAGAAAAAGAAGATGTACGTCACCATCGAGGACACCGGCATCGGCATGAGCAAAGAGACGCTCGAGGAAGTCTTCGACAAGTTCGTGCGCGCAAAGAACGCCAACAACGTGAACACGACCGGCACGGGCCTCGGCCTCTTCGTCGCAAAGAAAATGGTCACCGATATGGGGGGTCGTGTCTGGGCCGAATCCGACGGAGAAGGGAAGGGCTCCCGCTTCCACATCGAACTTCCGCTTCTCCCTGGCAAGAGCATGCGGTAGTAGGCTTGTTGACAATACTCTCGAAATAATACACAGTTGAGAGAGCTTGTTTCTTGCATCAAGAGGGTTTTCTTGAGCTTTCCAAGATCCAAAGTAAAGGAGGTCCTTGTGCTAAAAGCATGGACAATCAAGATTGCCGGTGTTTCAGGTACTGGAAAGACAACCGTCATGGAGGGTCTCCAACAGAGACTGACTCCGCATCAAACAGTCATCTACTCCCATCTACTCAAGCAGTGTGGG
Organism: uncultured Candidatus Saccharibacteria bacterium; assembly: GCA_964423385.1. Taxonomy (GTDB): domain Bacteria; phylum Patescibacteriota; class Minisyncoccia; order Phycocordibacterales; family UBA918; genus Damh-18. The sequence continues at coordinate 6,516 of CAYRER010000006.1, forward strand.
GGAGACCAAGAGCTTGCAGATATCAAACTTTCGCAGGTTCTGACTGAAGCAACGGGTTTGGTCTTGATGGATGACCATCTCGAGTTCGACAACCCGAATAAAACACAAAATTATCTTCGTGAAAATACACGCGGGTTAGTTTTACTAGATGTACCCTTGCGGGACCTTCTTAGGAGAATCAGGCTTGACCCAAGCAAGTCTCGAGATGGCGACCCTCAAGTCGTATCCCAGAATCTAAACATCTCGCGGGAAAAGGCTGTGAAGCTTTCGCAAGAGACCAAGGCGCCCCTCCTGGTTATCCCAAACCTTGAAGGTGAGATTGATCGTTCAATTGCGGTCATTTCCGCTTTTGTCGTTGCGAACAGCCCCTAGGTCATTGGGGCTGTTCTTTCTTTAAAATAAGATGAATCGAACACTCGCAATTGGAGAAGTGCTGAACCCACTAAAGGGGGGTACTAATTTTGATGTTACACCAGCCTATCGAGCTGTGAGTCTGGCTTTTCCATCAAGACTAAATGCTATGGCACTCGACCCAAGCAAGATTGCCTTAAGCAAGGATGCAACTTACGCACCTGGAGAGATCGTGTTTGCTATATCAATTTATAAAAAAGTTAGAGTATCTATCCGGAGTGATTCTGAAATCTGTATAAAAAGTACTCATAAAAGAGAGCAGTTAATTGAGCATGCTGTAAAACTCATGCAGAAGGCTCTTAATATAAGGAATGGATTCGATATCAACTTTTCATCCGAGGACATCCGGCATAGCGGTCTAGGATCGAGTAGCGGGATGATTGCTACAATAGCAACTGCGATAAACGAATTATACGCGAATCCCATCAATCGGTTAGACCTTATTCAGTATCTTGCTCAAAATCACGGGGAAGAGATAGATGGTGATGAAGAGAATCTGCAACATGTTCAGTGTATCGGTGGTGGAGCAGTGGCTGGTTTAGTACCAGGAGGAATGACCATACTCGCAGGTAATTCGGTTCCAATAGCATCAACAAAGATTCGAACAAAAAACAATGTCATCATAGGGATACCTGAAGATTTCGTTCCTCCTGATGCAAAAACATTGATGGAGCTCGAGGACAGAAATATGATTCACTTTATTGAAACAGGAAAAAAGTTTGGCGAGAAAATAGCTTATAGACTAGTCCATGAGACCATTCCAAGCATGATGCAGGGGGACTTCTATGAAGCGTCAAAGTTAATCTATGACTACAGATTCAACTATGGGAGTATCAAGAATTGTTCATTCACGTACCCAGCTATGGTTGAAATCGCAGAAAACCTGAGATCTCTCTTTGAAAGAAAGTTAGTTAATACACTAGCTCTTTCAAGTGTAGGGCCTGCTTTTTTTGCGATAACAGACAAAACACAAGAAATAGAGAAAGTGTTTCAGAAGAATAGACTGAGAACAATCACGACCACAATACACAACGACGGATACAAAGTATTAGACACAACACCGTTATGAGAATATTTAAAACATTCTTTTTTTGGAACAATCACAACATAGTCGGTTATTTTAGGGACAAACCTGCTGACTATCGAATTAGAGAAAGACTTGAAAAACTTGATCATTCTGAGCGAAAGACGATGAAAGCACTTGATCTTGGTTGTGGCGGTGGTAGACACACCGAGTTGCTTGTTGAGCTTGGTTTCCAAACCCATATCATCGATCCGAATCCTAAGATGCTCTACACAACAACAAAGCGGGTGGGGTCAGGTGCACTAAAAAGTGTACGCAGAGGAGTGATGACAAAACTACCATATCTTGATAACACCTTTGATGTAGTAATAACTACCGGAGTCCTGCATCAGGCGCATAGTATCAGTGAATATGAACTTGCCATACATGAGCTGTCACGAATAGTTAAAAAATCAGGAATTGTGTGTTTGAATATCTTCACATCCAAAGTCATTGATGAATCAATGAAGAAAACAAATCGAATGTTTGCGTATCAAACAAAAGAAGGTCTTTCTATGACTTTGCTAGACAAAAGGTGTTTCTACGAGATGATGGCTTGGGGTGGTTTTTCTCTAGAAAACGAAATCGCTGAAGATGTGGTCTCTGAAAATACAGGACCGCGAAGTGTGTTAAGATGTAACTTTATTAAGAACTAGGCTGACTGATATGGATATTTCATACGTAACTGGGAACAAGAATAAGTACGAGAACGCAAGGAAATTCTTTGAGCAATACAACATAAATGTAATTCAACAGTCACTTTCTATTCCTGAAATTCAAGGGAGTGATTCAATTGAGATTGCCATCAAGAAAGCAGAAGAGGCGTGGAAACAACTTGATAGGCCGCTGTTTATCAATGACGCAACATGGATTATCCCCGCACTGAAGGGATTTCCTGGACCCTACATGAAGTATATTAATCAGTGGTTCGAACCAATTGATTTTGTGCATCTTATGCAGGGAAAAAGTGATCGATCAATCATTCTTAAGGATGTGATTGTATATTTTGATGATAGAGGTCCTACAGTATTTACAAATGAACACTCCGGTACTGTACTTGAGAGTGTTGCCCCAGGCGCATATCGCAACCCGTCGGATGCAGTAATATCGCTCTCAAAGACTGGAACTTCCGTCTTGGAAGAAACTACCAAAGGAATGTTCTTTATTGAAGATGAAGATAAGGTTTGGAAGGAATTTGCAACTTGGTTAGAAAAGACGAATCCTGCTTAGTGAAGAATTTGTGTGTGTCAGCTTAGTAAGCTGTGTACTTGACAAAATAGATTTCTGTCCTACTATCCTTAATTGGAAGCGCCCTTGTGGCGTACTTGAAATTTGACATTCGTACAGGAGAATCCTAATGGTACAAATCAAAAGAACACCCAGCTATGTCGTCTACAAGATGGGCAAGTTGCTTGATTTGAGCGTTTCAGGACTTGACCCACTTCAATTGGACCCGTGTTTTGGAGAAACCTTTGCCGACATGGCGAAGGATGATACTCCGAACCACCTGCTTCGTTTCGTGGAAAAGCACTTCTCTGGCCTTGCTTTTCGCGATCTTAGCAATATTGATGAGGTCGCGGCCATGGCCGCAACTCGCGATGTCTCGATGTTTGCCTCAGCACTCACGAAATTTGGTGTCCGGCTCTCCGAAGTTCCGATCATTGAGACTCTGTTGGTTCAACTTGCCGACAAGACGCAAGAAGTTCCATCAGATACTGTCTTTAGTTATGGTCCGAGGAATCCGGGTGGTGCACGGCGTCGCATGTTTACCAGCACCAATGAGGAGGATCTTTTCATCCAATCCTTCACGGACGGAATGAATGGGCTAATCGTCGGGTTGGCATGCCTTGAGGCCCTCCAACAGCTCGATATTTGCGACCCGATGTATCCGCAATTCGCTACTGAGGCAACTGAGGGTATCCGAAAGATGTCCGAGGCAATCTCTAGTGTTCGGAAGGTTGTCTCACCGGAAATCTTCACGTACAAACTCCGTCCCTTTTTTGAACCAAAGACCATTCGTGGCAAAACGTATTTCGCACCCGGCGGAGCACAGATGCCTATCACGATGGTCGATTTGCTTCTCTGGGGAGTTGGCGAGAGTGACCGTACGTGCTTGAGCTATTGGAACGAGAACTTCCAATACCTTCCCGCGTCATACCGAAGCAGAATTGAGATAATCTCGAGGACTAAATCGATTGTGCAAAGTGTGACCGAGAGAGTCAACCTTGGAATCAGACCAGAAATGACTCAGGGCGCACTCGAATCAATTACCGCGTTGCTGGACCTGCTGAATCAGATCATCCGATTCAGAGCACCTCACCTCGGCATTGCAAAAGCAAATATGAAGATAAGACCCTCAGGGGCTGTGGGGAGCGGGGGTTACAATACCTCAATCCTTCAACACTTAATAACCAAGACACGTCAAGCCGAAACCCTTCTGTCGAGTGCCCTCAACAAATTACGTAGTCAATGAATTAAACCTGAAGTCCTGTGCCCGCATAACCTGCGGGCATTTTTTAGACAATACAAAATTGATAGGTCTTTTGCGTCTAACCTTGACATCTCAAGAATTAAATCTATTCTTACGACTTAGATTAAACTCTGTTTCCCAACATCGACCAACTGGAGGTATTTCGCATGAACAAGAAGGACGTAGTCAGTGCGTATAGAGTGGCCCTGCAACAGTTGCTCGCTGACCAGCAAGCACTGGTGCGAGAGACCGCAAAGATCGTACGGGACGCCCCCGGATCAAACGTGACACGTTCGGACACTAGCCGTTTCCAGTACGGAAATCAGCATCTTGGGCAACAATTAGTCCTTGAAGCAACGCAGGGGTGTCTCACTTCGCTGGGTGAAGCTGAGAACGACTGCGAAGCGGCTCAGCCGGGAGCGTTGGTCTGTCTGGAGGATGAGGATGGCTCTACAAATTGGTACCTCATTCTTCGAAAGGCAAATGCGCTCAGCGTCACGCTTGCCGATATTGTCGTCACAGCAATATCGGCAGAGACACCTCTCTCGAAATCGGTGCTTGGAAAGACTGTGGGGGAGGAGGCTGAGTTTCGGGGGAAGATGTTCTGTATCACTGAGGTCCTGTAGTGAGTGTGCTACTCGGGACTTGAGAGGGTGGCCTGAAAGCCACCTTCTCTTTTTTATCCTTTCCTATAACTACCAGCCAATCAGGCTCTAGATTTCTCCAAAAGTCTACTCTCTGCTAAATTGGGTAGACGGGTATGATTAAATCAACAATACGGCAGTACTACATTCTCCTTGCCCTCACGCAGGTGGCAATCGGTATGATTGCCGCGATGTACGTCACCTTTCTCCTTGGAAAGGGACTCAATCTCTTTGAGATAAATCTGGTAAATGCGGCGTTCTTCATAACCCTCTTTCTGTGCGAAATACCCACCGGAGCATTCGCGGATGTCTTTGGCAGAAAGATGTCTTTCGTTCTTTCGTGCACGCTCTTTGCAATCAGTATGTTCCTGTATGCCACCTCAGACGCTCTTCCAGGCTTCATTATTGCTGAAATAATTGGTGCTATTGGAGCAACATTCGCGAGTGGTGCGTTCGATTCATGGTTCGTAGATAAGCTCAAGTTTCACGACTACACCGATCCGCTCGGGCCACTCTTCTCGAAGGCGACACAAATTAAACACGGCGCTCGACTCAGTTCTGCACTCCTCGGAGCTTTCATTGCAGATTTCTCAATGGTTCTGCCATGGCTCATTGGGGGTGGTCTCTTTACGATTGCGGGAACTACCGCCCTTTTCACAATGAAAGAAGAGTACTTCGAGAGAAAGCGACTCTCATTTCGTGCCGGTGTAGACGCACTTACCAACACCGTTAAGACAAGCGTCGAGTACGGGGTTAAAAATGAGAACATCCGCTTCGTAATGATACTGACGCTCGTGCTTGCCTTTGCGACAATGGCACCTAATATGCAGTGGCAACCGTATTTTAAGAGCTGGCTGCCTAACCAGCTCAGCATGGGTTTCATCTTTGTGGGAGTGTCCTTGTCCCTCATGTTTGGAGGATGGCTCGCTCCCAAGGTCCTTTCTAGAGTCACCGACGAGCGAAAGGCACTGGTCATTTGCCTCGCCGTTATTGGAGCTGGAATACTTGGAAGCGTTTCATTGCTTATACTTCCTCCTATTGTCTTCTTCTTTCTCGCACACGAAGTGGGCAGGGGAGCCTTCGAACCGATTAAGAACGCCTATCTCCACGACAACATACCCTCGAAAGAGCGTGCGACGGTTGTCTCGTTTGAATCTATCGCTCACCACTTCGGCGGAGTCGTCGGACTCATCGCAAGTGGGCTGCTTGCGGAGCATGGCTCTATACAACTTGCATGGATAGTCTCTGGAGCAAGCTTACTCCTTGTAGCTGCCGGCTTCTGGAGAAGGCGTGTTTCTGCATCAAATTAATTATATGGACCACATATACGCAACGAGATTCATTGGTGAGACAGTAGAAGTGACTATCGACAGACCTCTCGGCTCAAAGCATCCAAAGCACGGTTTCGTCTATGAAGTGAATTACGGATTTGTTCCGAACACAGAAGCTCCTGACGGGGAGGGGATTGACGCGTACGTTCTCGGCATGGAAATTCCTCTTCTGACCTTCACCGGACGTTGCATCGCAGTAATCCACCGCACCAACGATGCTGACGACAAGTTGATTCTCGTCCCCGACTCAATAGGAAACCTTAGCGACGATGATATACGGAGAGCCACACATTTCCAGGAGCAGTTCTTCGAATCTGAGATTATCCGTGAACGATGATAAGTCTGACTACAAATATAATTGGGCCGTTTGTCGCGTTCATCAGTTTTCTTATTTCTAATGTACAATTCACACTATGAGTCTCGACATAAAGAAATGGAACGACTCCTTCAGAGAGGGTCGAGAATACAACCTCATTAACGAAGTTCTTCTTGATGCTACCTTGAATCGAGTGCAGAAGAGGCAGGCTGCCATAGACTTGGGCTGTGGGACTGGAGATGCTGTGATTAAGCTCGCGAAGCGTGGTTTTAATGTGGTTGGCGTAGACTGGTCTTCAGAAGCTTTGCAAAAAGCACTGTGTAAAATTGAAGAAGCGGGTGTTGCTGAAAAGGTTCATTTCCAAGAAGTAAACCTCAACGAAACCTCTAAGATTGTTTACGAGCTCGGGACGGTAGACTTGGTCCTCTCGAAGCTCGTCATTGCATTCGTGGAAAACAAGTCCGACTTCTGTAAATACGCAAAGTCACTGCTCGCGCCAGGTGGTGTGTTTGTGCTGATAACTCCTGTTCTCTATCCTGAGTATACATATACTCCCGAAGACAAACCACAAATTGCGGTTTCTCATAAAGAAACGCTCGAAATGCTCACGGGTATTTTTGCTAATGTGGACGAGCTGAACCACTCTTACTATGGGGAGCGTGGTGACCTTGTTACTTTCGTCTGTTCTTGAGAGCTTCACTAAGCCCTTCTGTAGCATTGACAGAGTGGCTTTTTGTGTTATATAATATGGGTCGATTTAGATTCGCACCTTTTCCAATCCAACGTCCGGGAGGACACGATGAAGATTCTCAGGATGATTCTTGCGATTCTCGCCGCGACGTTCGCGATGGGGTCGGTGATGGCAGGAGAGGAGTCGCCGTTCTACGGCCGACTCGACCTGCAATACCAGAAGACGAAAAACAAGGACGAGCAATTGTCCCTCTTCGGCAAGATCCTCTACGGCGAGTACCTCGTCACCGAGAAGGTCTCGGTGACCGGCACCGTCTACCATGACAAGGAGTTCCGCGGAGTCTACGCCGGCCTCGCCTACCAGGCGACCGACGAGCTCCAGCTCGGGCTCGCCACCGGGCGCGTGAAGTACGACGACCGCGACTGGACCGTCATGAATCCCTGGATGTACTACGAAAAAGGGGAGGTGAAAGCTTTTCTCTACGCGGAGTACACCCGGAAGGACAAGGAGGAGCCCTGGTACTTCAAGGGTTACCTCCGCAAAGACCTCGGCGAGAAGTTCTTCGCTGGCATCTACGGCGAGAAGTTCCTCGGCATCGGCCCGATGCTCGGCATGAAGCTTGCCCCCGGCATCGAGCTGTGGGCGATGATTCCGCTCATCGACAAGGCCGACATGAGGATGATGGCCGGTCTGTCCATCGAGTTCTAGAACAACCCGCGCCCCTCGGGGCGCGGGTACAAGGGGGCGGCTGCGAAAGCACTGCCCCTTTTCCTTTGTTTGAAGCCCCCGGTTTTGGTACTATTCCCATATGTTCGGATTCGGAAAAAAGAAGCGGCT
>CAYRER010000006.1:14378-37435 GCA_964423385.1 uncultured Candidatus Saccharibacteria bacterium
GCCCCCGGTTTTGGTACTATTCCCATATGTTCGGATTCGGAAAAAAGAAGCGGCTCCTCACCGGTCTCCAGCCGTCGGGAGCACTCCACCTCGGCAACTACTTGGGCGCGCTGAAGCCCTTTGCCGACATCTACCGCGACTACGAGAGCTTCATCATGGTCGCCGACCTCCACGCCCTCACGACGCTCAAGGACCCGAAGGGCCTGCGCGAGAACATCGCCGGCGTCGTGAGAGACTACCTCGCCGTCGGCATCGACCCGAAGAAAGCGGTCATTTTCAGGCAGTCAGACGTCCCGTACCACACCGAACTCGCGTGGATATTTGAGTGTCTCGTGACGGTGAAGTTCCTCGAGCTCGGGCACGCGTACAAGGACAAGGTCGCGAAAGGACTCGAGGCGAACGCCGGCCTCTTCAACTACCCGATGCTCATGGCGGCAGACATCCTCCTCTACGATGCCGATGTCGTGCCGGTCGGCGAGGACCAGCGCCAGCACGTCGAGTACGCGCGCGAAGCCGCGATGAAGTTTAAGAATGCGTACGGTGAGCTCTTCCGTGAACCCAAGGAAATGATTCTCTCGGGCGTCGGCATCGTGCCGGGTACCGACGGCCAGAAGATGTCGAAGAGCTATAAGAACACTATCCCGCTCTTCGGCACGAAAGATGAGGTGGCGAAGGCGGTGATGGGAATTGTCACCGACTCAGGAATGTCCCATGAGACAGCGGCAACAATATCTCAAACAACCGGTAATGCTGTTCTTCGTGAAGTACCCTTTGCGAAAAATCTCTTCGCTATACATAAACTTCTAAAGACAGCTGATCAATATGACGCCCTCTTTGATTTCTACATGGCAAACGAGAAAAGTTACAAGAATCTGAAAGACGCGCTCATCCAGGACCTTGAGATGCTCATTGCACCGATGCGGGAGAAACGTGAAAGCATCTCCGACAGGGAAGTGACTTCGGTCCTCAAGGATGGCGCTAAGCGTGCGAGCGCGGAAGCGGAGAAAAAGATGAAAGCTGTCCGGGAAATGGTCGGTCTTTCACTCTAAGGATCCGGAACAAATCGAAACCGGTTAGATTTACAGAGGGCCACCCTTCGCATTTTTGCAAAAATGCGAAGGGTGGCCCTCTGTTCATTGGGGAGCTGTTCTTTGTTTTCCCACTTTATACTATATCGTACATATGTACGATATAGTATAAATCGTTTTATTTTAGAAGAGTAAAAGGAAAAGGCCCCGGTGTTCTGGGGCCTTTCTTGGTCCTGGTCTCGGCTTACCTACGCCGAGATCAGGGAAGCGTGCTCCGGATTCCGGTACGCGTCGAGGGTGACCTCGCAGAGCTGCTTCAGCGTGGCGAAGTCGGGGTTCTTACCGTACTTCGTGAGCTTCGCTCCGATGTCCCAGAGGATGCTCTCCCCCTTGCTCAGGTTGACGTGGTCGTGCTTCACGAACGACGTACAGGTGTGGCATTCGCCGACAGTGCCGCCACCGAACGTGAGCTTGATTCCGTAGCCCTCGAAGACGACGGAACCCTTCGGGTCACCGATCTGCGCACGCATCGGTACGGGTGCATCGTACGCACCGACACACTTCACCGTGAGCGTCATTCCCCCGATAGTGCACGTTCTCACCGCCTGGTAGTTTCTCATGCCGTTACTCCTCGTGGTTGACAAACAAAAGCGACCCGTAGTATGTCAGTTTTTTAAAGACATTGTCAACCGCTCACCACGGGGACGCAAAAATCCCTTGACAGGCCGGCATTCTGCGGTACGCTACGGATAACCAACGACGCAGCTGACACCTGCCGAGGCGAGAAACGGGACGGGACCCGTTTCGCAAGACCTTGAGCATGACTATGCGACAAGGTGTAAACTAACGAGGGCTCTCTCCAGGCATACCGGGGGAGAGAAGTAGGGTGGCACCGCGGCACACACCGCCCCTACAAATGTATTAATCGCTAATATATTTGTAGGGGCAGTTTTTGTTTCTACACAACACACACTATGCAAAGAACACTCATCAAAGATTTAAAGGAACACCTCGAGAAAGAGGTGACCATCGGCGCATCGGTCTCCGTCGTACGGAATCAGGGGAAGGTCGCCTTCTTCGACTTCCGCGACCGCACGAGCACCATCCAGGGCGTCATCTTCGGGAAGCCCGAGCTCCTCGAGACGGTGAAGGCACTCCGGCCAGAGTCGGTCGTCTACGCAACCGGCATCGTCCACGCGCGGCCGGAGAAAATGGTGAACGCGAATGTGCAAAACGGCGACATCGAGCTCGAGATTACCGGCATTGAGGTGCTCTCCGAAGCGGCGGCGCTCCCGTTTGATCTCGACGCCGACCTCAACATTGACACGCTCTTCGACTACCGGCCTCTCACGCTCCGCCGTCCCCGCGAGCGTGCCGTCTTCACCATGCAGGCGGCCGTTCTCCAGGCGTACCGCGACTCGCTCATCCGCCAAGGCTTCACGGAGTTCCAGGCACCCGCCTTGGTCGGCGGAGATGCCGAGGGCGGGGCAGAGGTCTTCCGCGTCGAGTACTTCAACGACCAGAAGGCGTACCTCGCGACGAGCCCCCAGCTCTACAAGCAGATTATGGTCGGCGTGTACGAGCGCGCGTTCACCATTGCGCGCATCTTCCGCGCAGAGAAGAGCGCAACGACCCGCCACCTCTCCGAGCTCACGCAGATGGACTTCGAGATGGGGTACGTGGAGAATGAGCGCGACGTCATGGCCGTCCTCGAGACCGTCATCCGCGACGTCGTGACGACGGTCGCAAAGGAGCACGGTGACATCTTCACGAAGCTCGGCGTGCCCGTCCCGCTCCTCCCGGAGAAGCCGTTCCCCATTCTCACCCTCCGGGAAGTCCAGCAGATTCTCGGCGTCCCCGAGGCACCGGACATGGAGCCCGAGCACGAGCGCGCCATCGCCGAGTGGGCCAAGAAGGAGCACGGGTCGGACTTCGTCTTCATCACCCGGTTCCCGACGAAGAAGCGCGCATTCTACACGTACGAAGACCCGACCGAGGCGCCGTTCTCGCGCGGATTCGACCTCCTCTTCCGGGGACTCGAAATCAACAGCGGTGCCCAGCGCATCCACAGCTACGAGTCGCTCATCGAGCGCATCAAGGACCGCGGCATGGACCCGGAGACGTTCTCGTTCTACCTCCAGGCGTTCAAGTACGGCATCCCGCCCCACGGCGGCTGCTCGACCGGCCTCGAGCGATTCACCATGAAGATGCTCGACATGAAGAACGTGAAGGAGGCAACCCTCTTCCCTCGCGACATCAACCGTATCGACACACTACTCAGTAAGCCAGAAAATTATGCAGGTAAAACAGATCAGCAGGTCAGCTAAGACGCTCCCGCTCTCCGTCACCCGCGTCCGCTTCATCGAGAAGGGCGCGGAGGCACTCGTCCGCGAGAGGAAGGGGACGACACTCGAAATCGTCTCGGGAAAGCCCGAGAAGGTGACGCCGCGCACGTTTCGAACCCTCATCCGGAGCGTCGTCCAAGCAGCGCACAAGCACGACGTGGAGAAGCTCGTTCTCGAGTTCAATCTCGCAGACTTCCCGGGACTCGCACACTACGGTGAGGGGTGGGCGATGAGCACCATCGCGGAGAACCTTCTCCTCGCGCACTACGTCTTCAGCGCGTACAAGAGTAAGCCCCGGCGCTCGAAGCTCACCGAGGTACTCATTGCCGCGAAAGTCGGCAAGGAGGGGCTCGCTGGACTCAAGCGCGGCGCCGTCGTCGGAGCGAGCGCAAACCTCTGCCGCGACATCGCGAACACATCGGGCGGCGACATGACACCCAAGGTCCTTGCCGAGCGCGCGACGGAGATGCTCGAGGGCACGACAGCGACGGTCACCATCCTCGATGAGAAGAAGATGAAGGAGCTCGGCATGGGCGGCGTCCTCGGCGTCGGCCAGGGTGCCCTCGAGCGGCCGCGCTTCATCGTCATCGAGTACTGGGGGCTCGCGAAGCCGAGCACTCCTCTGACAAACGGGAAGCGCGCGAAGGTCTCGGACGCGGAGAAGCCCATCGTGTTCGTCGGCAAGGGCGTCACGTTCGACAGCGGCGGTCTCCAGGTGAAGCCGGGAATGGCGATGTACGAGATGCACATGGACATGTCCGGCGGCGCGTCGGTCATTGCGGCCATCCGCGCCATTGCGAAGCTTGGGCTTAAGAAGAACGTCATCGGGCTCATTCCCGCGGTTGAGAACGCGGTTTCCGACAAGGCCATCCGTCCGGGAGACGTCCTCACCATGATGTCAGGGAAGACCGTCGAGGTCCTCCACACCGACGCCGAGGGGCGCATCATTCTCGCCGACGCCCTCACGTACGCGAAGCGCTACGAACCGAAGCTCGTCGTCGACGTCGCAACCTTAACCGGCGCAGCCATCGCCGCGGTCGGCCAGCACGCCCACGTCATCATGACGAAGGACCGCACGCTCGAGGACCGCTTCCGCGAGCTCGGGGAAGAGACCGGCGACTACACGTTCCCGCTCCCCCTGTGGGAAGAGTACGTGTCGTACACGAAGGGCGTCCACGCCGACATCACGAACGTCCCCCAGGGCGACTCGCCGAAGGCGGGCGGGACCATAAACGGCGGCACCTTCCTCGCACACTTCGCCGAGAAGATGCCGTGGGTCCATATCGACATGGCGCCCCGGATGACCTCAATTCCGTCGGACAAGCTCGCGAAGGGCGCGACCGGCGAGCCGACCCGCCTCCTCGTCAAAATCGCCGAAACATTCTAATCCTCCAAGGGTTATTTAGGGGTTAAATCCCTAATATCTTCTCAATGAATAGAATAACCTGTGACACAGGTCTTTCCTGTGGGAATACATTCGATATCCTCATGATACCCCGATTTCGCTTGCTTGTATTTTATCCTACATATGTAGGATAAAATACAAAGTGGATAGACAGCCGTTTACGGGCGAGGGGAAGTGGTAAAATGTACCCGTGGACGTAGAGCAACCCCACAATACGGCACCAGGCGGTTTTAGCATTGCAACCGAGGTCTACTCGGGTCCTTTGGATTTGCTCATCGACCTCATCGAGAAGCGGAAGCTCCTCGTGAACGACATTTCGCTCGCCTCGGTGACCGACGACTACATGGCGTACGTCGCCCGGTTTGAAAAAAATCCGCTCCGCGAAATGGCGGAGTTCATCGTGCTCGCCTCGACCTTGCTCCTCCTCAAATCAAAGTCGCTCCTCCCCGTCCTCGATCTCACTGACGCTGAAGAGGAGAGCATCGAGTCTCTCGAGCACCGGCTCCGCTACTACCAGGTGTTCCGGAACGCGGCAAAGGTTGTCGCCGGCGTGTTCGGCAGGCACCGGATGTACGAGCGTCCGTTCGCACCGTCGAAAACGCCGCTCTTCGTCACCGACTCGTACACGACAATCGGGGAGCTCCAGAGCGCCATGCGCGACGTGCTCCGCAACCTCCCCCGGAAGGAGGTGAAGCCGCGCGTACAGGTGAAGAACGTCATCTCGCTCGAGACCATGATTGAGCGTCTCCGCACCCGCATCGAGAAACAGCTCTCCTTCAAATTCCACGACTTCACCGGCGGGAACGCCGAGCGCACGACGGTCATCGTCGGATTCCTCGCCGTCCTCGAAATGGTGAAGCAGGGACAACTCCTCGTTCGCCAGGCAACGCGATTCCACGACATCGAGATTGAACGCCACGCCGGGAGCGTCCCCCGGTACCAGTAATTGCCAGCGCGGGGAGTGTCCGCGTATACTCAGAGAGGAACACACCGGAGAAAGGAGCAATCTGTGCGCCTTGATGATTTCATCGATACCGAATCGTTCATCCGGTTCGTCGAGGCGGTGAAGCGGTACTTCAGGAACCTGCGCCGGAACCGGCACCCCGCGAGAGGGAAGCCGTGAGGAGAAACCCACCAAAGTCATCTGACCGAGGTGGGTATTTCAATGTCAGAACACAGAAATAGCCCGCAGAAGTGCGTCCTTTGGACTACTCCTGCGGGCTTACCCGACCGCGATGTGCATCGCGGCGACGGCGTGGAATGCCATCTGGTCCTCCTTCGAAAAGCCCCGCTTCACGGAGAAGCGGATGCAATTCCCGGGCCGCGAGCAGTCCCGTTCCTCGTACCCGCCGTGAAGGTACTTCCCGGCGAGCCGCTCCATGACGGATGAATCCGGCATAGCGGCCTCTTCTGTGCCCTCGTAGGAGAGCACCATTGAGACCGTATCAATGCTATCACCCTCGCTCCGGAGGAGCTGAACGTCGCGCTCACCGACCTTTACCTTTACTTTCACCACCATGGTGTTCCTCCTTATAGGTATTGGGTCCTTCTGCCAGAACATACTATGCCTAAGAAATACAATGATGTCAATTACCTCACCGTGGTACACCTTATTGACAGAGAACCCTATAAGAGCAAGGTTTTACCTGCTATAATTATCGTATGACCCTTGAAGCACGCATCGAGGCAGTGTTGTTTTATAAGACTGAACCGCAGAAGAAAGAAACGCTTGCGCAGCTTCTTGGCGTAACTGTCGAAGATGTCGAGGTCTCGCTCCTCCTCCTCGAGAAAAACCTCGAACACCGGGGTGTCCAGCTCGTGCTCACCGACGAAGAGGTACAGCTCGTTACCGCGCCGGAACTTTCCCCGTTCATCGAAGATATCCGGAAAGAGGAGCTCCGCGGAGAAATCGGGAAGGCCGGTGCGGAGACGCTCGCCATCGTCCTCTACCGAGGGCCTCTGTCGCGCGCAGAGATTGACCGCATCCGCGGGGTGAACTCGACGTTCATCCTCCGCAACCTTCTCATCCGCGGACTCGTGGAGCGCCGGAACCACCCGACCGACGCACGCTCGTTTGTATACGCGGTGACTCCCGCACTCCTCAACCACCTCGGCATTTCCCGCAAGGAGGAACTTCCCGAGTGGAGCGACGTCATGAACGCACTCGATGCATTTGAACGTGAGGAGGCAGAGCGAACATCAGCCGAAACAGAAACTCCGACACCATGACCGACGACCTGCACAACAAGACCGCCGAGTATGCGGAGCCGGAAGAAACACCGGGTATCCTCGATGACGATACCGCTCCCGCAAACCCAAACGTTTCCACGGTGCCGGTCATTCCCCAGCTCTCCGTCGCCCTCGGACTCCTTATCCTCGTCTTCAGCGTCACGTACGTGGGCGCATCACGCTCCCTCAAAGAGCAGACGCCGACTCCCGACCCAATCTACGTCACCGAAGAACCATCGGTCCGCACCGAGCGCGCCGCAGCGGTGAGCCAGACGTTCGACGGCATCGAGCTCGAGGCGAAGAGCGCTGTCGTGTGGGACGTGAAGAACCAGCGCGTCCTCTTCAATAAGAATGCCGATGACGTCCGCCCGCTCGCATCCATCACCAAGCTCATGACCGCACTCGTCGCGTACGAGCTCCTCGACCCGGAGGAGAAAGTCCGCATTACACTTGATGCGCTCAAGGAACAGGGTGACAGCGGCCTTGTCGACGGTGAGGAGTTCACCGTCGAGAACCTCGCTGACCTCGTCCTCATCGAATCCTCGAACGACGGTGCGTCGGCACTCGGGACGCGGGCGGGCGGGGTCATCGGGACATCGGGCGACCCCGAAGCGCTCTTCGTCCGTGCGATGAACATTCGCGCGGGAGAACTCGGCCTCACGAAGACCGAGTTCAAGAACACGACCGGCCTCGACCTCTCTGAGACGGAAGCCGGTGCGTACGGGAGCGCGCGCGACGTCGCCCGGCTCATGGACCACATCATCACCAGCATTCCTGAGGCCGTCGCACTCACGACGCTCGAGGTAACGACCATCCCGAACGAGGAGGGGGAGTACCACGTCGCGAAGAATACAAACGAAGCGGCTGGTTCACTCGAGGGTCTCCTCGCCTCGAAAACCGGCTACACGGTGCTCTCGGGGGGGAACCTTGTCGTTGCGGTGAACGTCGGACTTAACCGTCCGGTTGTCGTTGTCGTCATGGGCTCATCGTACGAAGGCCGGTTCGCCGACACTGAGAAGCTCGTGAACCGCGTCCGACAAGCAGTCGCGAAGAGCGACACCTAACCACAGCGTCATCTTTATGGAAACGACCATCATCAAAGTCCTCGCCCCGACCGCCATCGCGTTCATCGTCGGCATTCTCATCACGCCTCTTGTGACGCACTACCTCTACACGTACCGAGCATGGAAAAAGAAGGCAGGGAAGGGAACTGGCTACGGCGGAGGAGAAACGCCTATCTTCGACTCGCTCCATAAGGACCGGGACACCAACACGCCCCGCATGGGTGGCATCGTCATCTGGACAAGCATCCTCATCACCATCTTCGCCGTGTGGGCGCTCCAGTTCATCTTCGCGGGCAGTATCCTCGGCGATCTCAACTTCCTCTCACGTTCGCAGACGTGGCTCCCCCTCGCGGCACTCATGGTCGGCGCCTGTGTCGGCTTCCTCGATGACCTCCTCGTCATCCGTGGCACCGGGACGCACTTTGCCGGCGGTCTCCCGCTCTCACAGCGCCTCCTCGTCGTCGGTGCGACAGCACTCTTCTCCGCGTGGTGGTTCTACGAGAAGCTCGAGGTGAGTACGGTGTCCGTCATCGGGTACGGTGCTGTCGACCTCGGCATCCTCTTCATCCCGTTCTTCGTCATTGTCGCCATCGCCATCTACGCATCCTCGGTCATCGACGGCATCGACGGACTCGCGGGGGGCACCCTTATGTTCATCTTCAGCGCGTACGCGGGCATTGCGGTGTACCAGAACCAGATTGACCTCGCCGCGTTCTGTGCGACGGTTGTCGGCGGTATTCTTGCCTTCCTGTGGTTCAACGTGCCGCCCGCGCGCTTCTACATGACCGAGACGGGTATCATGGCCTTAACCATGGCGCTCACCACCGTTGCTTTCATGACCGACACCTTGGGCGGGGGAGAGGGGGTTTCTGTCTTCCCAGTCATCGGCATTCTCCTCGTCATCACCGTCCTCTCCGACGTCATCCAGCTCTTCTCGAAAAAGATCCGCGGGAAAAAGGTCCTCCTCGTTGCACCCATACACCACCACTTTGAGGCAATCGGCTGGCCGGGAGCGAAGGTGACTATGCGGTACTGGATTCTCGGGTTCGTGTTTGCTGTCATCGGCACACTTCTCGCTATCACGTTCTAGCATGCAACACTCGATTGACCGCGTCCTCCTCATCCTCGTGGGACTCCTCGTCGCGGTCGGATTCCTCATATTCTCATCGGCGTCACTCGGCCTTCTCGCGCGTGACGGGGCAAGCTTTTCGTCGGTGGCGTTCAGTCAGTTCACTTTCGGCGTTGTCGGCGGGAGCATCGCACTCTTCCTCGCCTCGACCATTCACTACCGCATCTGGCGCCAGTACGCGTTCTACGTTTTTGTGGCGGCGCTCGCCCTCACGCTCCTCGTCTTCGTTCCCGCACTCGGTTTCGAACACGGGGGAGCGCGACGGTGGCTCCGCATCGGATCATTCTCACTTCAGCCCGCTGAGCTCCTCAAGGTTGCATTCGTCATCTACACCGCAACCCTGCTCTCGGGACTCAAGGGGAGACTCGAGAGCTTTCTCCGCGGAACAGTTCCATTCATTGCCGTCATAGGCATCGTCGGCATTCCCCTACTCCTCCAGCCCGACACCGACACGTACTTCATCATGGTCTTTGCCGGACTCGCGATGTTCATCACCGCCGGGGGACGGTTCCGCGACGTCGCCGTCATGGCTGTGCTCGGCATCTGCCTCATCGTGCTCCTCGCGTATGCACGACCGTACGTGAAAGACCGCATCATGACGTTCGTCGACCCCTCGCTCGACCCGCAGGGTGCCGGCTACCAGATCAAGCAGTCGCTCATTGCCATTGGTTCCGGCGGGTGGGTCGGGCGCGGGTTCGGACAGAGCATCCAGAAGTTCGAGTACCTCCCCGAACCTATCGGCGACTCAGTCTTTGCCGTGTATGCCGAAGAGTTCGGGTTCGTCGGCTCCGTTCTCCTCCTCATGCTCTTCGCCGCCTTCGCTCTGCGCTCGTACCGCGTCGCAACCCACGCACCCGACCTCTTCGGCATGCTCCTCGTCGTCGGCATCACGACGAGCATCATGATGCAGATTATTCTCAACACCGCTTCGATGCTCGCGCTCTTTCCGCTCTCGGGATTGCCGCTCCCGTTCGTGAGCCACGGCGGCACCGCGCTCCTCGTCACCCTGGGTGCAATCGGCATCATCCTGAACGTATCCAAGCACCAGCGGCCCGCCGCCGTCTGACGCGTGCTACAATTTTCTAAACCAGATATGGACACAACACCATCCTCCATTCGCATTCTCCTCACCGGCGGCGGCACCGGAGGACATTTCTACCCCCTCATGAGCATCGCCGAGGTGCTCCGGGAGTCTCCCGATCATCCGGAACTCTTCTACGCCGGTCCGGAGCCATACGACGCGGCGGCGCTCGCGGCGCTCAACATCACCTTCGTGCGCATCCCAGCGGGAAAGACGCGCCGGTACCGCTCTATCCGCAATTTCTTCGACAGCATAACGACGCTCTTCGGCATCGTCGTAGCATGCTTCAAAATGTATGCTCTCTATCCGGACGTCGTCGTGAGCAAGGGCGGGTACGCGAGCGTCCCCGTCGTCCTCGCCGCGGCGTTCTTCAGGATTCCCGTCATCGTCCACGAGTCCGACTCGGTCATGGGCCGGGCCAACAGAATCGGGAGCCGCTTCGCGCGGCACACCATCGTCTCGTACGCGGAGCTCGAGGGAGCAGGGAAGGGGAATCGTACCGTCCGCCTCGGCGTCCCGGTCCGCCGGGCTCTCCTCAGGGAGAAGACGGGGAGGGAAGGTGCAAACCTCAACGTCGATTCGAGCCGCCCCATCATCTTCGTCACCGGGGGCTCCTCGGGAGCTGAACGGCTCAACGCACTCATCCTCGACTCACTCGACGAACTCCTCGCCGACTTCACCGTCATCCACCAAACGGGGACGAAGCACTTCGAGCTCGTGAAGCTCTCTGCAGAAGGACTCATCACGAAGGAGGAGCTGAAGCCGTACTACCTCCCGACGCCGTTCCTTGATGCGGAGACACTCAATGAGATATACCACCTCGCACAGCTCGTCATCTCCCGGGCAGGGAGCACCTCTATCTATGAAATCGCGCTTCACGGAAAACCCTCCATCCTCATCCCGATTCCGGAGGATGTGAGCCACGACCAGCGCTCAAATGCGTATGCGTACGCGCGCACCGGCGCTGCGGTCGTCCTCGAAGAGAAGAATCTCACCGACAGCTTGCTTCGGGCTGAGATTGACCGTATCATGCAGAACGCCCCAATTTACGACGAGATGGCGCGCGCCGCAGCCGCATTTCCGGTGCGGGACAGCGCAGAAAAGATAGGCGCCCTCGTCATACAGACCGCAAGGGAACACTAAAAAGGATTTATGTCAATATTCCAGCGAGAGACCCGGGTTGTGACGCGCATGGCGCCGAGCCCGACCGGCCACCTCCACATCGGCACCGCCCGGACCGCGCTCTTCAACTACCTTTTTGCGAAGAAGCACGGCGGTACGTTCATTCTCCGCACGGAAGATACCGACAAGGAGCGTAGCCGTCCCGAGTACGAAACTGAAATCATCGAGGGTCTCACCTGGCTCGGCCTCTCGTGGGATGGGTTCTTCCGGCAATCCGAGCGCTCGCTCATCTACCGCGGATACCTTGAGAAGGCAATCGCCGACGGCAAGGCCTACCTCTCGAAAGAGGAGAGCAAGATGCGGCCGGGGGAAACCGTCGAGGTCGTCCGCCTCAAGAACCCAAACACGGTCATTACCTTTACCGACGAGATTCGCGGGGAGATTACCTTTGATACGACCGAGCTCGGCGACTTCGTCATTGCGCGCTCGCTCGACGACGCCCTCTACCACTTCACGGTCGTCGTCGACGACCACGAGATGGAGGTGACGCACGTCATCCGCGGCGAAGACCATATTTCAAATACTCCCCGCCAGATTCTCATCCAGGAAGCCATTGGCGCGGCGCGTCCTGTCTACGCGCACCTGCCCCTCATCCTCGCACCCGACCGCTCGAAGCTCTCGAAGCGCCACGGTGCGGTCATGCTCGGCGAATACCGCGGACAGGGCTTCCTTGCACCGGCAATCGTGAACTACCTCGGCCTCCTCGGCTGGAACCCGGGAACCGACCGTGAGCTGTTTACACTCGATGACCTCGTCTCTGCATTCGATCTCTCCGGCATCCAGAAGGGAGGCGCTGTATTCGACATCGAGAAGCTCAAGTGGTTCAACAAGGAGCACCTCAAGACACTCACCGACGAGGCATTCCTCGCGTACGTGCGCGAGCGTATGACGCCTGAGGTTGTCGCGCTCCCGCAGTGGAGCGAGGAGCGGTTCGAACGGCTCATGCCGACCATCCGTGAGCGCATCAGCGTCGGTGCTGAGGTGACCGACGAGTGTACCCGCGGCGAATACAATTTTGCATTCACGGCGCCCGTCCCGGACCCGGCACTCATTATGTGGAAGAACGATGAGTCGCCGCGCACGACGCTCCCGCGGCTCCAGAAGCTCGCCGAGCTCGTCGCCCGCATGCCCGAAAACCTCTCTGTGGAAGACATCAGGGGATACATCTGGGACTACGCACTCGAAGCCGGCAAGGGGGAAGTACTCTGGCCCCTCAGGACGGCGCTCACCGGCAGAGAACGCTCACCGGACCCGTTCACCGTCATCCACATCATCGGCTCGGCAGAGGCGTACAACAGAATCAAGGTGGCTTGTGATACAATTTTGAGGACACCCTAAAGAAGGGGTGCCGTATATGGAGATACGAACTGACCGAGCGCAGCGCGCTCACCGTTTTCTTGTGCTCATTGCCGTTCTCGGTGCTTTTGCCTGTACCATCCTCGGAGACCTCCCGTACGCCCTCGGCTCTGAGATAGACGCTCTGAGGAACCAGATCAACGACCGCAACAGCCGGCTCGATGAAATCGAGCGGGAAATTGCACAGTACCAAGCGGAGCTCAAGAAAGTCGGGAGCGAGAAGAATTCGCTCCAGAAGGCGATTAGCCAGCTCGAGCTTGAGCGGAAGAAGGTGCAGGCGGACATCCGGTATACCGAAAACCGCATCAGCGCAACCGATCTCGAGATTGAGAAGCTTGAAATTGAAATCGGAGAAACCGAACGGAGCATCACCCTCAACAAAGAAGCCATCACCGAAACACTTCAGTCGCTCAATGAGATCGACGGCATTTCTCTGATTGAAGTGCTCCTTGAGCACCAGAATCTCTCAGAGTTCTGGAACAAAGTCGACGAGCTCGATCAGGTACGGCGGGTCATGGCGAACGAAGTCGATAGTCTCGTCTCGCAGAAGGTGCTCCTCGACGACAAACACACAGAGAGTACCGAGAAGCGTGGGAACCTGCTCGCGCTCAAGAACCAGTATTCCGATCAGAACACCGTTCTCGTGAACAACACGGCAGAGAAGTCGAAACTCCTCACGGCAACGAAGAACCAGGAGACCGAGTACCAGAAACTCCTCAGGGAGAAAGAGGCGGTTCGCGCACAGCTCGAGAAAGAGCTCCGCGACTTCGAATCCCAGCTCCAGTTCATTCTCGACCCGAACTCAATCCCGCCAAAGGGAACTCCGGTATTCAATTGGCCTGTCGAGAACGTCATCATCACCCAGCTCTTCGGCGGTACCGAGTTCGCGAAACAGAACCCCGGCATCTACGGACGTGCGTACCATCCGGGCGTCGATTTCGGCGTCCCGCGCGGTACGAAAATCCTCGCGCCGCTCTCCGGCGTCGTCCGCGCGACCGGCGACACCGACCTGGTCGCCGGATGCTACTCGTGGGGCAAGTGGACACTCATCGACCACGCGAACGGACTCTCGACACTCTACGCACACCAGAGCGTGGTGAGCGTCCGGCCGGGCCAGTCGGTGAAAACCGGCGAGGTTATCGGCTACTCAGGCAACACCGGGTACTCGACAGGTCCGCACCTCCACTTTACGGTCTACGCGAAAGCCGGCGTCTCGGTAAAGAAGTTCAACGAGTTCAAGACGACGACGAGCTGCGGCGCGGCGACGACACCGGTCGCGGCAACCGACGCGTACATCGACCCGATGGTCTACCTGCCGGCCCGATAACCTTTTGTATGCGACTACTCCTCAAACTCCTCGCCATCGCCGTCCTCATCGGCATCATCTACGTCACGACGGTTGTGGTGACCAATGAGCTTGGCATCTTCGAAGACTGGGTCGGTTAACCTCGGCAAAACCCGAAATCGGCCGGGGAAGACCCGGTCGGAAAGAATCGGAGGAATGGCAAAACCGCTCTACGCGGTTTTGTATATCTATCTTAAGAGGGAATCAGTCCGGGAAGAATACCTCCGGTCGTCCAGACGAGCTGAACATACACGAACACCGTACACACAATATCGGGTCTAGGACCCGTCTTTTTCAAAACAATATGTAGGGAAGTGCCTCTGCACGCCCCCCGGTGGATTACTTCGTTTTACATATATTGTGCGAATAACTCTATTACGATAGAATACTCTTGGATAACTCCCTCTGGGGGTCCTCCCCTTCAAGTACACTACATACAAACGCTATGCCCATACGCAAAAGCACAGAACCGCTACGGGAACATGTTCCCTCCTTCATCGACTACTGTGAAATAGAAAAAGGATTGTCGAACAACACCCAGCGAAACTACGACCAATACCTGAAACTTTTCATCCGTTGGCTTACTGAGGTTGGGACTCCGGATCTCCTTCCCCACGAGCTCACTGCCGAGCATATATGGGACTATCGACTCTTTCTTGCTCGAAAGTACACGACGAACCGTGGCGAATACCTGAGCAAGAAATCTCAGAATTATTACCTCATAGCCCTCCGCTCACTCCTCGACTACCTTGCGGACCGAGACATCGACACACTCTCGTCATCGAAGGTAAAGCTTGCAAAACATAAGTCTGATGAAACGATATCTTTCCTTGAGGTTCGTGACGTTGAACGTATGCTCGGCATCCCTGACACAACCACTCCGTCAGGACTTCGCGACCGGACCATTATGGAGCTCTTCTTCTCGTCCGGCATGCGCATATCCGAACTCACTGCGCTCAATGAAAACCAGATGTCGATGCTCCAGGACAAGAGTACGACACGGACATATGAACTCTCTATCGTCGGCAAGGGTAAACACATCCGCACCATCTTCATCAGTCCCCGCGCCGCCGAGTGGCTCCGTAACTACCTCAAGACCCGACGCGATGTGCATCCCCCACTCTTCATAAACTACCGAAGCCGTACGGAAAACAAACGCCTCACCCCCCGCTCCGTTCAGCTCATGATTGCCCGGTGCGCCCGGCTCGCGGGACTCTCAAAGAAGGTCACCCCTCACACGCTTCGTCATACCTATGCAACCGACCTCCTCGGTCACGGCGCAGACCTCAGGAGCGTACAAGAATTGCTTGGACACAAGAACGTATCTACGACGCAAATTTATACCCACGTCACCAACAAAGGACTCCGCGATATCCACGAACGATTTCACGGAGGTAAAGATCTGAATACTCCAAAATGAGCCTGCTCAGTGACCTTATGGGGATATTTTATTCCAGCACGCACGCCTTTACTGGTGACCGGAGTGCCATACAAGAAATCGCATTCCTTGTTGAGCATGGGTACCTCGGCTTTGAAAGGATGCCCATCGGCACACTTGAGGATTATCGGTCTATACGCAACAACCCCAAACTCATTGAAGACATGCTTGAGGCGCACGGTGGAAGTACAGCACACATTGCCCTTAAAATACTCGCTGAACGGTATCTGCGAAACGATCGGGGTATTTCCGGCAAATTTGAACATCCATTCTGCGGCTATTTCCCCGATGTGATAAGTACCAATCAAAAGATAATCATCGAGTGCGGACAAACGGGAAATCCGGAGAAACTATATACGTATTTCTTGCAAGGCGATGTGGATGAACTCATCCAACTCCCCTACCCTTCAGAGGAGGATGACGTACTCTTTGGGTACAGTTTTACAGAGCGTGAACACCTCAAGGACTTCTTGAGAGACCTTGAGAAAGCACGACGAAATGAAGTGAAGAACCTGAAAAATTACCTGAACAGGCAAGATACTTCTAGTCTGCCCGATGGTCTCTAGGCGAGGTCTCTTCCGCTAGTCTCAACATTGAGCGTTCCGTTCTTCGTGAGGTGTGATTCAATCTCTGGATGATTCTTGAGGTACACGGCGAGCTTCTCTGGAATGATTTCGTCCTGCGAGAGTACCTGGAGCCCGTAGGTCTCCCGGAGATAGTCTTTGAGGACCGTGTAGTGGGTGCATCCGAGGACAACCGTCCTCACCTCCCCTGCTCGGGGCCCTATGATCTCGCAGAGAATCTTCTGTGCGGTATCCCTATCATTCGATTCAATCGCGGGAACAAGTCCCGGCGTCGCAACCGACGCGAGCGCAACATCGGCAGAAATCTTCCGGAGCTCCCGTTCGTACTTTCCGGACTCGACGGTCCGCCGGGTGCCGATGAGGAGCGCACGGGTCACTCCGGTATCTGCGAGCGCCTCCACGGTCGGGATGATGACACCGAGGAGCTTTCGATTCGCGTAGTGACCGGTAAGCACCGTATCCTGGAGTCTCCGGAGCGTCTCCGCCGATGCCGTGTTGCACGCGACGATGACGAGGAGGGCTCCCCGCTCGAAGAGGTGCGTAACCGCCCTCCTCGTGAGCTCATAGATTTCCTCCTCGGACTTGTCGCCGTACGGGAGGTTCGCCGTGTCTCCATAAAAGAGATAATCATACTCGGGGAGCCGCTCCCGCACCGCGCGGAGTATCGTGAGTCCGCCGAGCCCCGAGTCGAAGAATCCGATGTTCATAGGAGCGTAAAGCGCTGAACAGACACCCCGTCGATGGTAATCCGCTCTTCGAAATTGCTCCGCTTCCGGAGCCACACCGTGCCCCTTGGGTAGTCGGGTGCGTCGTACTCCATGCGGTAGACGACGTACTCCTCCCCCGGGTCTGATTCGAGCCGGCCGATGTGGAGGACGGTGTACTCCCCTCCCTTGTAGTGTCGGTATCGCTTCCCTGGTTCTGCTCTCATATACCTTTCTTTTTTGAGCGGAGCGTCAGAATTCTTGTGGCGTGCTTCCCCGTAACCGGCATGACCGAGAGCCGGTTGCCCCGGCGCACGACGAGCATGTCGGCGAAGTACGGGTCATTCTTGAGCTCCTGGAGCGTAAGCGGCTCCCTAAACTTCTCCACGAATCGTACGTCGACCGCATCCCACAGAGGACGGTCCTTTGTGGATTTTGAGTCGTACTTGTAGGACTTCCGGTCGAACTGCGTCGGGTCGGGATATGCTTCCTTCGCTACTCGAGCGAGCCCTACGATGCCTGTGGGCTCTGCGCTCGAGTGGTAGAAGAGGACAACGTCTCCCTTTTTCATTTCCCGCATGAAGTTGCGGGCCTGGTAGTTCCGGACGTCGTCCCACATCCCCACCCGCTCCCGCTTGAGGTCGTCAATCGAGTAGCACGAGGGCTCGCTCTTCATCAGCCAGTAGGCCATATATAGCCATCATACCCCATCTCGTCCGCCTCGTGAGCGGGTACCCCACCCGAGTTCAGAATGGTATTGCCACCACCCCCTCAACGGGGGCCCGCCGAGGGGGTATACTATAGGCATAGGCGGCAAAGTGCAGATTTTATAAGACGCCTTATATAACATATAAAAACAAGATAGGTATGATGATGACAGATGCACAGCGAGCTATGATGCGTACACACGGTGTACTCGTCGGACGTGTCTTCTTGGGTCTCTTATTCCTCGTAGCCGGATACGGCAAGCTCACCGGAGAAAGTGGTGTGGGCGGTTTCGGCGGCGGGCTTGAGGCAATGGGTCTTCCCCTCCCTATGCTCCTCGCGTGGGTAGTGGTGCTTGTCGAAATTATCGGTGGTGCGTGCCTCATCCTCGGGTACCGAGTCGGTCAGGCGGCGGCGGCGCTCAGCATTTTCCTTGTCCTCACCGTCCTCCTCGTCCACAATCCGCTCAAGGATGCGGGAGAGCTCACCGCAGCGCTCAAGAACCTCTCGATTCTCGGCGGTATGCTCTACGTCATGGCATACGGCGCAGGTGAAGGGTGGAAGCTCGGGAAATAACTCTGAGCGCTCCGTCCGGAGCACCTAAAACGGCCCCCCTGTGGGAGGCCGTTTTACGTGCGTGCCAGAAAATTGCCGTAGACGCTACTATGGGGGCGACACGTTACGTAAGCAAAAAGAAAGAGCACATCTCTGTGCTCTTTCTTTTTGCTTAACGCATTGCAATCGTCTTTGACCAGCAAGGTGCCGAGGCACTCCAGGGCTGTGTCCCCTGCCGTTCATAGAGATCCCGAGCATACGCCATGTTGTCGTAGAGGTCCGTGAGGTCGAGACCGAGCTCCTGCGCCTTCTTGCCGTGGTAACGCATATTGATCTGCATTACCCCGGTGTCGGCGGAGTCGACTCTTCCCTTAAGAACCGTTCCGTCAGCGAGCGTGTGCCGGAAAGTCGATTCACAACGAGCGATTTGAATCATGACGGGGATGTCACTGAAGTAGGAACGGACGGCCTCTTCGGTCGTCCCCCCTATCAGCCGACCTTCGGTGACATCTTCATTTGTTGCAATGTGCCCATACGCGGTATCCGTTACCGGAACCGATACTACATTCGATACAGCGATGACCGCCGTAAGAAGAGTAGTTAAAATAAGCCTATGGTCTTATCCAACAAATAGGCGCTGGGGCCCGGCAGTTCCCTGCCCTTCCTCTGCCCCAGCACCGTATTCCAGAAAACGTGTGCTCTCTGGAAATCAAAAAACGGCCGAAACCGTTACCTGTCTATTATATCACCCCCCTCTCAAAAGTCAAACTATACAACGTATGTCAAGATACGTCAAACAAAATCAATGTCTATATTTAGAGCCATATTTTATATAAAAAGACTTGACTTATAGACCTTATTTATGGTCTAATTTAAGCCGTATAAGCGCCATCGCGCCGTAGAGACCACCCTCGTCTTTAAGCTTCGCATCGACGATCGGCGGACACGGGACGAGGTCGCCGAGCACCTTCCGGGTGTGACGGACGATGTCCTCGAGAAAGATACGCGGATCACCGACCACCATGGAGCCGCCGAGAACAATAATGTCCGGAGACCAGTACACGATGGTGTTCTTGAGACCGGCGGCGAGGTAGCCGGCGAGCTCATCCCAGACCGCATCGTCCTGCGGCACTTCGTACGGCTTCATCCCCCGCCGCTTCTCAAGCGCCGTCCCCGAAACAAGGTTCTCGAGGGTTGCCGGCACATGCCTGCCCAGGATGGTCTGGTCAACGTCGAGGACCTGGTGTCCCGGCTCAAAGCCGATTGAAGTGACGTCAACCTTGCCCTGTACGAACCGCGCACCGCCGACGCCGGTCGAGACGGTGTGGTACGCGACAATGTCGTACCCCTTTCCCGCTCCAAAGTGTACTTCACCGAGACCCACAATCGCGGTGTCGTTCTCGAGATACACGGGAGCACCGGCGAGTGCCCTGCTCAAATCGCCCGTCAGGTTCCTCCCGACCCAGTCGTGGAGCTTGACCTCGCTCGTGATGCCGGTCTTCTCGTGGTTTAAGGGTCCGCGGATACCCCCGGCGGCTGCCTCAACCTTCTCACCCTTCGTGAGCTCGGCGATGTGGCTCCGGATTGCCTCCATTCCCTCAGCGTAGCGCTCCGGCGTATCAAACTTTGCGACGGCTTCGACCGAGAGGAGGTCGCGTGTCGTCGCGACCCGCGTCTTCGTTCCCCCGATGTCAAAGAGTACGTACATATACAAACAGATTACTTCCCGAGAAGCGCCCGGGTGTGCTTCTTGTAAAGTTCAACTTCCGGCTGATCGAACGCGTCGATGTTGAGGAGGTGCGCGATGCACATGACCTCGAGCATGAGCGAGTTCATGAGGAGGCCGACCTCGTGCGCCGTGAGCCCGGCGAGCTCGGTTCTCCGGTAGGGGAGTTCCTTCTCGTCGTACGCCCGGATGACCCCGTGTACGATGGCTTCGCTCGCTTCGGTGATGCGCTTCCCCCCGAGAAACGGCAGGTGTTCGAGAAGCCAGTGACGCCCCCGGAGCGTAAGCGGCGACGGGTCGGCGACGTGGACAAGGTGTGTGTAGAGACCGTCGTACCCCGAGAAAAAGAGCTGGGCCATCGAGTGAAGGTCAACTGCGGTCGAGACAATCGGGAGGATTTGGTGACTGAAGGTTGCGCCCTTCGTTGTCATCCGCTTGCCGATAGACTCTGCGAGGAGCTGGCGATACCAGAAGCCGACAGTCTCAAGCCGTTTCCCGAATGTAAAGAAGTTCACCGTGTGCACTCCCCCGAGAGCCGAGAGTGCGAGGGTGGCCGCCGCCGCCTTCGTCTCCCGGAGGTGGAGCCCGGAAAGGGCGTCCCCTGCCCCGCGTCGGAGCGCCGTAACGTCAATACCGAGGAGCGTAAGCGGAACAATGCCGACCGCCGTGAAGACCGAGTACCGGCCGCCGATGACCTTCGGCAGTGGGATGGTGATGATTCCCTTCCGCCTCCCGATGCTCATGAAATCGGTATCAGAGTCGCCGACAAAGATAGTCCGGCCATACGCCTTCTCTCCGAAGCGCTTCTCGCAGGCGTCGACAACTTTCACGGCGTTGAGAATCGTCTCGGTCGTCGCTCCCGACTTGCTCACGATGACAAGTGCGACATCCTCTGCGCGACGGATTCCCCGGAGGAGTTTTGCGGTGCGTGCGAGCGTCTCGCCGTCAATCTGGTCGAGTACCGTGAGTGCGGGACTCGCATCGGTCTTGAGGGCATCGTAGACCGCCTCGGTGCCGAGGTTTGACCCGCCGATACCGACGAGGATGACGTGCTTCGTGCCCGAGAAGCGCGGGAGCTGCTTTGCTACGGAGCGCTGGTACGCCGCATCACCCGAAACGAGAACCGATGCTTCCGGCCGGTCGTAGAGCCCCCGCTTCCCCCTCCGCGAAACGATATCTTTCACGTACGCGTCGAGCTTCGCCTCAAAGGAGGCGAGGCGACGTTCCGGAAGGACGCTGTGCTTGAAGGTGGACTTCATAGGGGTTTAAACCTGCCGCGGACCGGTTGGGTCGACATGGCCGATGATGTAGTCGTACGCCTCATCGACGCTGTCAACGACACGGAAAAGGTCGAGATCCTCCTTCGAGATGGTCTTGTACTTCTTGAGGAGGTGTTTTTCAAAAAACTCGATGAGCGGCGTCCAGAAATCCTTGCCGTAGAGCACGACGGGAATCTTCGCAATCTTCTCCGTCTGCACGAGTGTGATGATTTCAAGAAACTCATCGAGGGTGCCGTACCCTCCCGGAAAGTACACGTAGACTTCGGATGCAAAGGAGAGCATGACCTTGCGGGAGAAGAAGTAGTTGAAGCTCTCCGACTCGGTGACGTACGGATTCAGCTTCTGTTCGATGGGGAGCTTGATATTGAGACCGACCGACTTTCCACCGACCTTAAACGCACCGACGTTTGCCGCCTCCATGATGCCGGGACCTCCACCGGTAATGATGGTAAACCCGCGCTTCGCGAGCTTCGCCGCGAGCGCTTCTGCATCCTTGTATATCGGGTCCTGTGGGGTGAGCCGGGCACTCCCGAAAAACGTCGCGGCAGTGGAGTATTTCCGGAGAACGTCGAATCCGCTCACGAACTCCGACATGACGCGGAAGATGCGCCACGATTGGACGGCATCGTCTTCGGTGAAGAGGTCGGTGACAAGACGGCAGTGCATGTCGCGCTCATCGGTCCTCAGGTTGAACTTATTCACCGCCGCCGGCTTCTTCTTTTTGAACATTGCCATGATGCGTACATTTTAACACGCGTGCACGGTTCGGCGGCCCGTTTATCCAGAAAATGTGGGCGGGGACATAAACTCTCCCCCGCCTCTCCCGTCTCTTCGCATTTATACTATATCGTACATATGTACGATATAGTATAAATGCGGCACCCGGGGTACAGAGCGGAAATCCTATGGGTGAAAAATCTTCGCGAGGAGCGAACGCTTCCACGGAATATCGTACTTTTGGAATTCCGGCAAGAGCTTCTTATCATAGAGGAGCCGCGCGATGACCTCGGCATGGCTGAGAGCGCCGGTGAGCGCATTGTGCGGCTCCGGCTCATCGGCGATGCCGCAGTAGTTGAGGACGGCATCGAGGTTGAGCGCCGAGCGGCGGTGCTCTGGGTCAATCGGCGGGGTGAGGCCGCGCTTCACCATGTGCATCCAGGCGAGCGAATGCGTGTCGATGGTCCGGTGCGCGAAATCCCAGGGAAGGTTCTCTCGGTCTGCGGCCGCCTTGAGGAAATCTCGGTCGAAGGAGACGTTCTGTCCTGCAAGCGTCCGGTCACCCATGTGCTGTGACCACTCGAAGAAGCGTCGAACCACCTCCCCTTCCGACAGCTTCTGTGCGTCTTTGACCTCGGCCTCCGTGAAGCCGGTAATCGCGAGTGAATCTTCCATAATGCGCGCACCCTCCCACATACGGCACTCTTCGTAGAAACGATTTGTCGGGTTATCAAAATCGAGGGCGCCAAGGGAGACAATCGAGTGTTTCTCGTAGTTAGTTCCCGATGCCTCAATGTCAATGACTATCATAGACGTCATCATACCACGCCCCGCGAAGCAACCTGAAACTAGTACGATTAATCGTACTAGTTTGATTCGGGAGCGGGTGCCGGTACAATGAGAGTCTATGGACGTCGCGATTGAACCATCCTGGAAACA
This sequence comes from uncultured Candidatus Saccharibacteria bacterium, assembly GCA_964423385.1. Lineage (GTDB taxonomy): Bacteria > Patescibacteriota > Minisyncoccia > Phycocordibacterales > UBA918 > Damh-18. The sequence continues at coordinate 37,191 of CAYRER010000006.1, forward strand.
GGCGCTCGTCGAAGAGTTTAAGCTCCCCTACTTCGCATCGCTCACGGAAATGGTCCGGAGCGCGTACCTCGGGAAAGAGCCGGTCTACCCCGCTCCGAAAAACATCTTCCGCGCCTTCGAACTCTGTCCGTTTGAGACGGTGAAGGTCGTCATCCTGGGACAGGACCCCTACCACGGCGCCGGGCAGGCGCACGGACTCTCGTTCTCGGTACCCCCCGGTGTACGTGTTCCGCCGTCGCTCCAGA
>CAYRER010000006.1:37535-40556 GCA_964423385.1 uncultured Candidatus Saccharibacteria bacterium
CACGGACTCTCGTTCTCGGTACCCCCCGGTGTACGTGTTCCGCCGTCGCTCCAGAACATCTACAAGGAGCTCCGGGACGACCTCGGCGTGCCCATTCGGGAGGACGGCGACCTCACGCGCTGGGCGAAACAGGGCGTCCTCCTCCTCAACGCGACACTCACCGTCTCTGCCGGGAAACCCGGCTCACACCAGGGACTCGGCTGGGAGACATTCACCGACGCGGTCGTCCGCACACTCTCGGAGGAGCGGGAACACCTCGTTTTCATGCTCTGGGGCAGGTACGCGCACGACAAGGGAGCACACGTGGACGAATCAAAGCACCTTGTCTTACGCGCCCCCCACCCCTCCCCCTTCTCAGCGCACTCCGGATTCTTTGGGTGCAGACACTTTAGCCGTGCAAACGCCTACCTTACCGAGCACGGTGAAGCGCCGATTGAGTGGTGATATACTGGAGCATATGAGCACTGCAACAATACTTGTCGTCGACGACGAGAAGGACCTCCGCGACGCACTGACGACCTCGCTCACCGCTGCGGGGTTTTCCGTCGTCACCGCGGAGAATGGCGAAGAGGGTCTCGCGAAAGCGAAGAGTGAGAGCCCCGACCTTATTCTCCTCGACATCATCATGCCGAAGGTGAACGGACACCAGATGCTCCGGAACCTCCGTAAGGAGTCCTGGGGCAAGAAGGTTCCTGTCCTCCTCCTCACGAACGCGGACGATGCCGAGAACATCACGAAGAGCATGGAGTTCGACGGCAACGACTACATCATCAAGTCGCAAATCAGCCTCGAGGAGGTTGTGAAGAAGGTGAAGCAGTACCTCACGGGATACCACGAGTAGGGAATAAAAAGATAGAAAGTAAAGAATGGAATGTCTCAAATCCCTCGTCTAAACGAGGAAGGTGCCCGTGTATGCGAGGCGACAAGGAAAGAGACCGCGAGACGTACAAGAGTACGGTGAGCGTTCGATTGACGAAGGCAACGAAGCAGACACCGGCGCATTACTTGTTTAGATGCCGGGGCAGTTGCTCGCCGCAGTGTACCCGGCTCTTTCTGCGTCTGCCTTTGTCGCAAACCAGATTTTGTTCTCCTCCTTAATCTGCTTCGCGCTCCCGCACCACGGGAGGTGGTATTTCGTACCGTTCTTCGAGGCAACATACCCGCCTTCCGGTGCCGGGATATCCTCCGTTTTGGCACTTTCTGCGGGGGCTATTCTCGACGCCGAAACGGCTGCTGGAGCGGCTCCCTGAGATGCCGTGGAGCCCCCCGCAGGAAGGGCTACTGAGATCCTTCCGAGCCCGTACGAAGCCAGGGAGACCGCCACGATGAGTCCGGCGAGAAGCACGTCTTCCCTCCCCCAAAAGGCCTTGAATCTTGCGGATAATTCTTGTATACTCATCGGCACTCATTATACACGGCGTGCGGAAACCCCCGCCAGAGTTAGCAGGAATAAACACATATGGCAACCAAGAAAGCAGGCGGTAGCGCAAAAAATCTCACCGATTCACAGGCGCAGTACCTCGGCGTGAAGCGCGCTGACGGGCAGAAGGTGAACGCGGGCGAAGTGCTCGTCCGCCAGCGCGGCACACGCGTCGTCGCCGGCAAGAACGTCTCCGTCGGCAAGGACCACACGCTCTTCGCCGCAAAGGCAGGCACCGTGAAGTTCGGCACCGCGCGGAAGACAAACTTCACCGGCAAGACCGTCACCAAGAAGCGCGTAAGCATCGTCTAACCTCTCCCACACACGAAAAAACTGGCCTCGGGCCAGTTTTTTCGTGTGCGACTGCAACCACTAGCTCCCCTGTTCCCTGATGGTGACCGAACGGATGACGACCGGTGTTACCGGGATGTCGCGCTCGCCGGTTTGAACCTTCGAAATCTTGTCGACGACATCCATGCCTGCAATGACGCGTCCGAAGACCGGGTGCCGTGAGGTGAACGGCTCCTTGTTGAAGTCGAGGAATGTGTTGTCCTTCGTGTTGATGAAGAACTGGCTCCCCCCGGAGTTCGGCTGACCGGTATTCGCCATAGCGATGGTGCCGCGGACGTTCGAGAGGAGCGGCCCCTCGACGAACTCATCCTCGATGGTGTAGCCCGGGCCGCCCGTGCCGTAGCTGAGCGTATTGTCGCCCTTCGTGTTCGGGTCACCGCCCTGAATCATGAAGTTATCAATGATGCGGTGGAACTTCGTCCCGTTGTAGAAGCCCTCTCCCACGAGCTTCACGAAATTGCCGGTCGTAATCGGCATCGTGTCCTCAAAGAGCTCAAGCTCGATAACCCCCTCTGTCGTTTCAAATACTGCGATGCGATTCATGACGTTTGTTGTTTCTCCGCTGTTTGCTTGTAATTCTTCAGGTGAGAGCGGTCCCGGGAGTTCCTGGTCGACCGGGACGAGAAGCTCCGGCGGCTGGTTGTTTTTATCCACCCACCACCCGATGAGGGCGACGAGCATAATCGATACACCGAGGACTCCAATGATTTGCTTGATGCTTGCCATATACTTACGTTCCTACAATCTCCACCGTACACGCTCCCTCCGCACTGCCCTGTCGGAGCGTCACCGAGTGCGTCCCGACCGTCTTTATGGGGTGTTCAAGGACGATCTCGTCCTCACCGATGGTGAAACCGAGCGCCTGAATCTTTGCGGCAATATCCCGGGCGTTTACCCCCTTGAAGAGGTGCCCCTCCTTGTTCGCGGGTGCTTCGTAGAGAACCTTTGTCTCCCCGAGTCCGCGGAGCGCCTCGTCGAAGAGCCTCTTCCGCTCCGCCTCTTCTTCAGAGTGCCTTCCGATTTCTGCGGCGAGCCGCTTCATATTCTCCGGTGTCGCGGGGACCGCAAGCTTTCGGGGTATGAGGAAGTTCTGGGCGTGCCCTGAAGGCACTTCCTTCACCTCTGACTTCCGGCCGAGCCGAGCAACATCTCGTACGAGGATGACTTTCATGCAGATTTCCTAGCTAATAAAGCCCCCACATCATAGCAAATTGGCCTGATGATTCAAATTGAGAGTCACACGTGGTTCT
>CAYRER010000007.1:0-19222 GCA_964423385.1 uncultured Candidatus Saccharibacteria bacterium
TCGATGGTCTGACCAATGATCAATCCATTGAGCGTCGTGAACTCGATGGTGTGATTCGACCCAATGCCTGGTGCCGAAGTCTCGAGTGTATCGCTTGCGTTTGTAATTGATGCCGCCTCCGCAGAGCGGAAGATTGTCGGGAGGCCTGTGCTCCAGAGGAGCAGTGCCACCACGACCGACATCGCAACAGCCTGAAGAGTTCGCACGGTACGAACCGTGTGAATCATAGGCTTTACGTTGTATTACTTCAGCGTGGTCGACTCTAATAATTGAGTGGTACACGGATGCTGTGCTCTTTCAGCATCAGGACCATGCAAACAGTGAGTCTCCACACTCTCATGTCCGCGATCGAACACGCTACGGTTGCTGAACGGTGCTCGGCTGTAAGCAACGGTGACGGGAAACCCGTCAGCGGTACCGGCTCCTCACATGTATGGAACCACTACCTCCAGTAACCGTACACTCATTCTAGCGTACACGTAAAAATCGGAGCGGGAGTTATACACAAATTAGCGCTTAGTCCGCAGTTACGTGCGTCAGGTGCTGTGAGCTAACGGAGGATCTTGTCGCGCAGAGCAACTGTAGTGTGGTGTGGTAGTAGTGAACCTCTGGCGTCGATTCAAGGCGTCTTTGTGGACGCATGAATCGACGGACTCAGGAAATATAGTCGCTACGCTCCTTATTTTCTGGTCACCCTGTCCAATTAAACAACAGGATCGAGAAGTCTTCGAGACCGGTACGCCCATTCTGGTTGATGTCTGCAGGAGGATTCGAATTTCCACCGGGGGTTCCCCACCAGAAAATGAGTATGGAGAAGTCGATGAGGTTCACCTTGCCGTCACGATTGAGGTCAGAGCTCACCGTCGGCTTCCCCTCCACGCCAACAAAAAGGGAGAGCGCCGTGCCGTACGTGCTCTCGGTGCGAAGAGCGCCGGAACCCGTTACAAAGCGTGCCTTCGCCGTGTGCGTAGCAGCCGAGACAGTGCGGGTGTCAAAAGTCACCGACCACTCTCCCGAAGCGTCTGAGGTTGTCCGGAGCGTCTGCGCTCCATTGTCGATTGCGACCTCGACACTTGCATTCGGAATGGTCTGTCCGGAGAGCGTAATGATATCGCCCGGATTCGGGTTCTGATTGCTGGTCCGTATGGTCGGCGGAATGAGAATGCCGTTTAGGTTCGTCACCGCACCCTGCGTCACGTCGAACGTCGTTGAGACGGTAAGCGAGCGTGTTCCCCGAGAGTCGTTTGCCCAGAACGCGACGGATGCAGTGCCGGGATCTGCCTCAGTGTTGAACGTGAACTCTCCGCGCGAGTTTGTTCGCACGGTTCCGACCGCGTCACCGTCAATGAGGATGGTGACGGTGACATTGGGGTACGCCCGGCCCGAAACGGAGAGCTGGGTGTCGCCGAGGTCGGTGTCACTCCCGCCGCCGCCGCCGGATCCTCCCCCACCCGGATTCCCGCCGCCGCCGCCGGCAAACTCCGTCGTGCAGTCGGCGGCACAGAAGTCACCGTCGGTGTTGTTGCCGTCATCGCACTCTTCCGCATGGAGCGTCTGGAGCGTGCCGTCGCCGCAGTACGGACCGTAGAGACACTCCTCATTGCACTGTCTCCCCGCAATGGTCGTCGAGTACGCGCCGGTCTCCCCCGGCACGTCGCACTCCTCTCCTGCGTTCACAATGAGGTCGCCACAGATGCTGATGCGGAGCGTCGTCGTCGCGACGAGGGGCTGTGTGAACGGAGCCGCCTCTGATGGTTCAGCGTGGAGCGCCGCAGAGACAATGAGAACAGCGAGGGAAGCTCGTACGCACGTGAGGACGAATGGGAAGCACCGTTCCATACTGAGCTATCCCCGCTGCCTCCTGATTCTGAGGAAGATGAGGACGAACGAAGCGAAGATGAAGAGTATGGGGAGTATGACGGAGAGCTTGTGGGCGAGCGAGAGACCGAGGAATCCGAACCCTGCAGTCTGGAGCGTACCATACGGGAGAACTGAGAGGTTCACCTCGCCGGCGAGCTTCACCTCGTCTCCGTTCTTGATTTCAAATCGGGCGAGGTAGCTTCCCGCCGGGAGTCGTGTCGGGAGCTCAGCAAAGACGGTTCCCGTATTGAACGGCTCGACGGTGTCAATCTTCCCCTTCCTTCTCGTCTCCTCGAGGAGCGCGTTCCCCGTCCGGTCGTAAACGCGGAATACGACGTCCGACGGGGCAATCGGTACGTTGCCCGTGTTCTCGATGAGCATCTCGAACCGAATCTTACCCGGGAAGTAGAGCCAGCCGACCTTGTGTCCCTCGTTGAGGTCCGAGATGCCGATTTTCCGAACCTTGAAGTCCTTAATCTTCTTGTCGATGACCGTGAGGTCGACGTCAATCTGCGCGCCGAGCGAGATGCTCACCGCACCGCCCGTGACGACGCCATCCGGCGTTCCCGTCTTGATGCGGATGTTCCCTGAGTACTGCTTGAAGGCCGCATCATCCGGAACGACAACCCGGACCGTCATCGGAACCTTCGTCTCTCCCTGCGGGAGGAGGAACTCACTCCCTTCAACGATGGTAAACCAGTCATTTACGCCCGGAACATCAACACTTATGGTTGCCTTGAGGTCAGAAACCGGATCGCTCCGGACGAGGAAGATAGTCTGCTCATACACAGAATTCCGCGTGAGACTCACATTGGTGACGTAGGGGGGTGTCACGCCGAAGCCCGCAGCAGCATATTCTGCAGACAGGACAAAGAACGCTACTACGAGGAGAATCGAGCGGAAACGTTTCATTATAAAAGTCACAAACGCGAACGCGGTTGCTCCCTAATTATCAAACACGGGAGCTATAAACGCAAGAACTCGCCCTGTATAAGGGCGAGTTGCGAATCCTCAAAATGTAGACAATCGGGTTTACCAGTCGGTCTGCTCGCTCACGCGCGCCGTGAAAGTGTTCTCTCCCGTGTAATCACCAGCAAGCGAGATGGACGAGGGGACACGGATGCCCCAGTACGCGTTCGAGGTCGTCGGCGTCGAGGTTGAGATTGACTTGTGCACGTTGATATCGACGAAGGTCGTTGATGTTGCCTTAATCCTCGTTCCCTGTGCATACGTCACCGTACTCGTCGCGAAGACCTGCTCAAACGCCGGGATGGTAGAGCTTGCCGACACGTTACACGGTGTGAGTCCGGAGTAGGTCGTACACATGTCGGTGCCGATAACATCCTTGTCGACGCCAACGTTACCGGTTGCGGCGACGGTCGTCGTCGCAACGAGGGTCGGCGTCTCCTGACCGGGTTCGAGCGAACCATACGGGATCGAGAGCGTGTTGAGTGCAAAGGCGAGGAAGCTCCGAACCTCGACACCCGAGGCACTCTCGGACGGTGTACCCGTCGCACCATCGTCGTCAACACCCTGCACCTGTGCGAGCCAATTCTGCGTCGAGTATTGCGTCGAGGTGGCGGTGCCGTCGGTCGGATCAGCGATATACCAGAGCGGGAAGGTACAGTTCCACGTCATGTCCACATCGGTTGCTCCGGTGCAGGTCGTCGTCGATGCGGTACAGGTGAGATTCCAGACCGACGTACCGACACCGCTCGGGTAGCAGCTGTTTGCGTTATAGGATCCCGCACTGACCGCACACGTCGTCGAACCGACGCCTGAGCGATAGATGCTGAGTTCATAGTCCACCACCTCGTCACCCAATCCGCCGCCTATCGCATCACAGCTGTTGTCATCCTCAGTAACGAACGAGAGTCTAAATCCGGTAGTTTCACCCGCCTCCACGGTGAGGTAGAGGTCGGTCACGGTCGGCTGGACGAGAGAGATGAGGTTTGCGGTCACTACAGGAGCGACGTTGTTGACCGTGAGCGTTCCGGCGACACCCTGCTGTCCGCCCAACGCCTCAAGACCGTGCTGGTCAATGATGTAGGGGAACACGGAGTAATTGGTGTCCTGCGTCGGAATGACGATAGTATACGTCGAGGTGGCGTTTGCGGAGACGTAGGCAGTCGAGGTCGCAAGAGTCGTGCCGGTACAGGTGTTCGTTGTCGTCGCAAATCCCGCGGTCGCACAGACCGTGAGGAAGACGGTATCCGGTGTACCGGAGACGTCATCGTCATCAGACGTGCTCGTGAAGGTGACCGTCTGCCCCGGGTTGCCGGAAACCGGACTCACAAATGCCGTGAATGTCGGACGGTGGTTGACCTCAAACGGCGAGGAGTTGGTTGCGTTCGTTCCCTGCGAGTACGAGGTGTTGCATCGCGGAGAGATGGCATTTCCGTCACAGATGAACCCGAACCAGGGGAAGGATTCTCCCGCAAACGGAGACGTCGATGCCGTGGTGGTCGTCGCGGCGAGCGCCTGCGTCCCGCTCGTCGTCGTTGCGGATCGCGCCCACTGGACTGCGCTCGGGTGACAGGTCGGCGGGGCGCTCGAGTTTGCCGTCGGTGTTGCGCTGTTGCTGCAGATGAGGAGCCAGTAGTCCTCGGCGTTTGAGTCCGTTCCGACGGCGACCCAGGAGACAGCATCGCCCTCATTCGTCGGGTTGTCGGATGAAGACTCGATAAGCTCGGTTGAGGACGCGGTCCACTGAGGAGCAATGTTGAGGACGGTGACGCTCGTCGTCGCAATGTCCTGGGCGACTGCTTCCTTCACATGCCGCTCGCCGATATTGAACATAAAGACGACAGCAAACGCGACCACGCCGATGAGAGTGGTGTATACAGTGATCTTACCTGCCGTACGTAAGTGATCTATGCTGTATGCCATATTGAACTGTTTACCTACATTCTACGGTACGGACGTGGCTTAAAACTTGAGTTATGCACAGGTGTGACTACTCGTAGCGGATTGCATCAAGTGGATTGAGGAGCGATGCCCGGCGTGCCGGGAAGATGCCGGTGAGATAACCGACGGCAGCCGAGAAAATGGCGATAAATATGAGGAACCATGCCGGAAAGCTGAAGAGTTCAACCGCCTTGCCACCGAACTGGCTCGCGACGAGATTCAACAGGATATTCACAGAAAATCCCAAGGTTACCCCCATGAGTATCCCGCTCACCCCGCCGAGGAACCCGACGACGATTGACTCTGAGACGAAGAGGAGCTTGATATCTTTCGGCGAGGCGCCCAGGGTACGCATGATGCCGATTTCCTTCGTACGCTCGAGGAGCGTCACCGTCATCGTGTTGAACATGCCGATGGCGGAGACGATGAGCGCAATGCCGCCGAAGACAGCGAGGGTCACCTGGACGCCCTGGAAGATTTTCGACGCCTGCTCGACGGTCTTTGAGAGCGCGGTGACGCGGTACCCTTCTTCGATGAGTGCGGCCTCCGTCACGTCGAGGAACTCGTTTGTGTCGACGCGCACCTGTGCGCGGTCGTACTCCTCGATGCCGACATAGTTTCGGAGTTCCGGGAGCATCATGAGAGCGTTGAGGACTCCCTCCTCCTTGGTGATGCCCTTCACGCGATACTTTTTCTCGATGTTGATTTCGGTGATGATGTCGGGGTTGTCCTCGGAGGGGATGAGGAGGCGGAACGTCACCTCCTGCCCGACGAATGCCTCAACCTCATCGTCGGTAATGCCGAAGAGCTTCAAAACCGCCGGCGAGAGCATGACCTCGTTCACATTTGCAATGTCTTCATCGGTGAACACGTTACCGACCGTTGCGGTGATACCCGCATACCGGAGGTACGCGGGCTCCGCTCCCTGGATGAAGACGTTCCCCGTGAGCCCCTTGTACGTAATGAGCGCCGGGTACCGAGCGAGCGGTGCCGCATCGAGAATGTGTTCCATCGACTCAAATTTCTCAATGGTCTCATCGGTGATGGCGAGACTTCGGGCGCCGGTCGCCGAGACGCCGAGGGAGAGCAGGGTCTCACCGAACACAATCTGCTCGAGGATGATCTGCTGGAGACCAAAGCCCAGACCCACGAGGACAACGACGGCGCCGGTGCCGACACCCATGCCGAGAATGGTGAGCCACGTTCGAAGCGCGTTCGTCTTGAACATTCTGGTTGAGAGTCTGGCGAGATCTGAAACGAGCATAGGATTTAACTCTTGTAGCTTACGTCAACACCCAGGGCGATGAGCTTCTCCATGTACCGCGACATGTCCGAGGTCGTCTCGTAGTCGAGGCCGAGGCCCCCGCGCGAAACCGGCGCGTGGAGCGCCTCAAAGAACTCCTTTTCACCGGAGACGCCCGAGAGCCGGTCGGCAATCATCGTCGTGAGGTTTGCCGACATCTGCTTCGTGAGCGGAATCCGGTGGTTTTCGAGGAGGTACTCGCGGACGCGCTCGGCAAACTTGTGCTGAGAGAAGAAGGCGGCGTCTGATTGATTGTCGCTCCGGAAGCGCTTCACGTCGGTTGACTGCTTTACGAGGGAGACTGAGACGTCCGCCATATGCTTCGCTGTCGCTCGGTCGATGCCGACGCCCCCCTCTTCGTACTTCTTCACGAGAGCGTCGATGAAGAGCTTCTTGTGAATCTTGCCCTTGATGAGGAGCTGGATTGCCTTCTCGATGCGGATGAGCTGGTCAAAGCTGTACTCCTGGGTGAGGAAGTTCGTGAGCGACTTCACCCGCAGGGTATCGACTGAATCATAGGGAAAGAGGCGCGCGAGCTGTTCGAGCTCGGTCACAATGGTCTCCCCCTCCTTCACCGGCTTAATCTGCTTACGCTGCGGGTTCACCACCTCGCGGACAATAAGTCCGTCCTTGAGGTAGTACACGCGGTGCGCGTACGAGAGGTGGGCCGCATTGTGCGAGACCATGATGATGGTGCGCTGGTCGAACGTGTTGATTTCGTCGATTTTGTCCATCACCTGCTGAGTCGAAACGGAGTCGAGGTTACCCGTCGGTTCATCGGCGAGGAGAATCTGCGGGTCGTTAACCATCGAACGTGCCACCGAGACGCGCTGCTGCTGACCTCCCGAGAGCATCGAAGGAATTTTGTGGGACACCATGCCGACACCGAAACGGTCGAGGAGCGCCTGGGCACGCCGCTCACGGGTTGTCTTGTTCGAGTTACAGAAAATCATCGGGAGTGCGACGTTGTCGAGTACACTAAGGGAGCCGATGAGGTTGAACGACTGGAAGATGATGCCCATGACGTACCGCTGGAAGTACACACGCTCTTCGGGCGGGTACGAGTAGATGTCGTCGCCGCGGATGAGCATGGTGCCGTCGCCCGGCGGGAGCGACCCCTGGATGGCATACATGAGGGTCGACTTGCCGCATCCCGAAGGACCGAAGAGGATGATGTACTCGCCTTCGTAGATGTCGGTGTTCACGTGCTGGAGCGCCTTAAACTCGTTCGACTTACCCTTGTTGTAGGTAATCGTGAGGTCCCTGCAGACGATGAGTGGTTTTGCCATACTATCGATTTATTGTGTACCGCACTCCTCCTGTAGTGTGCACATTTTTGAACACAGTTCGAGGCGCGAACGCGAATACGAACGAGGTGTACATGGACGTACAGTGAGCGAGTATTCGTGTGAAGCAACAAAGAAATGTGTCAAAAATTTGCATACTATCCGCCGATGTTCTTAACCCAGCCGAAGGTGAAGTGAGCAAACGAGCGCAAGCGACTATTGCGAACTTCCGTCCCAATCTTCTCTTTTCCCTGAGAAGATTGCTGGACGCCTTGCATTGGAAATTTAGTTGAATTCATATCTTTAGGCACCAATGTTCTTAACCCAGCCGAAGGTAGACTCAAAGTTCTCGATGATGATATCGATGATGCTCTTCTCTTGAATCGGCGTGAACAGCACGTAGTTCTCCGATTTCACCGTATTCCCCGCATCGTCCTCGCAGTCAAGCCAGAACTGGTACACCGTCGCCGGGGCGAAATCGACGATGACTTCGACGTGCTCGGCAACGTACTCCTTCTCCTTCGAGTCGATGATCGTCGGGTCGACGCCGCCCGCGATGCCCTCACGGTAGGAGAGCGCGCAGTGTGCCGGCTCGTCGGTGAGCCACTCGATGATGGTCTGAATACGCGACTCGCCGCCCGGGAAGAGCGTCGATTCGTTGGTGACGTTCGAAATAATCGGCGGGGCAGTATCCTTCACGGTAACGAACGTAATCGGCTGGCTCTTCACACGGTCGCCGCCTGCGTTCTCTGCGGTGACGAACGCGACGTACCGGGTGCCGAGAGTGAGGTCGGAAATCTGCATCTGATGGGTCGACGCCAGGGTCGGCCGACCGACGGAGTTTTGGGCGCCGGTGGTGAGGTCCTGGTACTCGATGAGCGCCTTTGCCGGCACCGTCGTATCCCAGGCGAGAGTCGCTGAGTTCTCCTCGACCTTCACGATGCGGAGATTCCTGATGTTCGGGAGGGATGCCTTCGTCCGGAACGTGTAGTCTCGGCTCTCGCCGGTAATGCCGTACATGTCCTTCGACCGGACCTTGAAGTGGTACTCGGTGTACGGTTCGAGACCGATGAGGCGCACCTCGTGTTCCGTTGTGTTCCCGCCCGTCGACGCCTGCGAGAACTCATACTGGTCGGGAACATACGAGCTCGTCGGCGAGAAAACCACCTCCGAGCTCGCCTCGCGGTCGGTCGTCCACTTTACAATCGCGCTCGTCGTCTCGGGAATGACCGTCGGCGGACCGACAATGGTGAGATCCTCGGTAATGCCCTGAATTGCCTTCACCGTCTCGTTCACAATTTCTTGGAGCTTCTGCGGATCCTGAATCTGCTGAATCTGCTCGATGATTTCCTGTGTGGTCTGCGTCTGTGACTCCGTCTGCGACTGTGATTCACTCTGCACCGTCTGACTCGTTTCGGTCTGCGTCTCCTTCCCCTCTCCCGCCTCGGCGCCGGTCTCCGGCGTCCCCTCGGTGAGCACCTTATAGTTCGCCGAAATGCCCTGGTTCCCCGTCGAGTCAGAGGAAACGACGCGGAAGTAGTACGTCCGGCCCGGCTCGAGACCGTCGAGGGTAATGGAGTGCTCCGTCTTGTCCGCCGTCGGCACGCGGACGATGCCGTAATCCTCCTGGAGGCCGTAGTTCACCGTCGAGTCAGCATCCTCGTCAGTCTCCCAGGTGATGGTGACGGTGTCCTCGCCGACGGCAGTCACCTGCACATTCGTAATATCTGGCGGAGTCACGTCTGCAGCACGGGCAGTGGGCAAGGCCTGCGCATAGTAGAAGAGCGCGACAAACGTCAAAATTGCCGATGAGAACGAGCGGATCATGCTGTGTACTATATATAAGAGTGTATCACCCGGCTCAGCCGGTGCGGCCGGGAGTTATGAACAGACACTAATCGCCGACCGCGTAGAAGATGTTCACTCCGGAGTGCGGAGCTCCGGCGACGCCGAACGGCACCGCGAGTCCCCAGAAGATCTCATCAACGATTGCAGGACTTGTCGATGTCGGCTTCGCGAGGTCAAGTTCGTACGTCGTAGAGGTTGTTGCAAGCTGACTGCAGAACGTGCAGGCGCTGTACGTAAAGGTTGAGGTTGCAAATATTTGTTCGGAAACCGGAATGACTGAGGCGCTGCCGTCCGTGAGGTCGGTGCCTTCAATGGAGACATCGAGCGCGGCGTTGCCGATGTTTACGATTGTTGTCGTCGCGTTGTATGAACCGGTATCGGCATTCACCGCGAGCGTGCCGTAATCGATGCTCTCCTCTACTGCAAGCGCGCGGACCGTGATGAGGTCGACCGACGGCGCCGTTGCGGTCGCCACGGCGCCGGCGCCGTCCTCAATTGCGAGGAGCGCCCGCCAGGTCTCCCCGGCGAACGTGCCGATGTCGGTCGGGTCGGCGTGATAGTACATGTCGACCGAACATTCGATGTCGCACGTCGAACCGGAGCAGTTCGTGAATGAACAGAGAGACGGACCGGCGATGTAGCAGTTGTTGTTGTCTGCGGTGCACGACTCGCCAACCCCGCTCCTGAAGATGGTTGTTGTCGCAGACGTGAGGTCAGCGTACCCATTCTGGTCCGAGACGGTACCTGTGGCAAAAATGGTCGTCGTCGCTCCGCCGACGAGCGTAATGTCGGCGTTTCCGTTGAGCGCGAGCGAGAGGATGGTCGGCTCGAAGACGAGCTGAAGCTCCGCGACGCGCGCGTACGAGTCGAGCGCGGCGCCCTCGTTCGTTACCCGGAAGCAGAAGGCGGAGTCGGTGACGTTTGCCGTCGGCGTCACGACGTACTCGAGCTCGGTGTACTCGCCGCTTGCAACATCGAGTGCGCCGGTGTTGTTCGACGGATCTTCGACAACCTGACCAGGAGTAAACGTTCCGGTGCCGCCCAAGAGGTCAGTCGTCGCCTCGAGGTTCGTGATGTTCGGCGATGTAGTCATACAGATGTCGCTTACCCCACAGAGGGCGGCATTCGGCACCTCGACGTAGGATGCGGGGCTCACCGATTCGCAGCTCGGCGCGCCGCCTTTCGGGGCAAACTCGAGCTCGAAGTTCTGCGCCGTAATGTCGAGTCCGGTGTTCTCGATGAGGAACCGGAGGCGCGCCTTTTCCCCTTCGGAAACGCCGGTTGCCGGAGCGTTGAGGGCAGAGAGCCACGAGGCACCGTTCGGCACCTGCTCGGCGCCGAGAGTCGTCGTCGGCACCGTCGCCATGAACGGCCGTGCCGAGTAAATATCCCATCCGCCATTCTGGAACCAGAAGGTGAAGCCGACGCCGCCTTGTGTGTATGTCGAGTCTGTCGCGGAGGTCGTCGCGACAAGGGTGCCGTTTCGGAGGACTCGGACGTTGATGGCATTGTTCGTCCTCCAGTCAACCTCAACCTCGTGCCAGCCGGTCACGTACGAAATGGTCGTCGAGGCGAGGACAGTGCCGGATGTATCGTTGAAGTCGACATCGCGGGAGATGGAGACGCGGTCGGTGCCGAAGAGCTCGAGACAGACGGCGTAGTTCTGGTTGTTGCTACCCGGCGACTGCACGCCGAAGAGGGTGCACGTCTCATCCGTTGCGCCCGCAGTCGTGTCGATGTACTGAAGGTAGCGGAGCGTCTGTCCCTGCGAGACAGTAACACCGGTGCGGTAGATACCGTCGGTCGCCTTTGCGCTCTCGTTCCCCGTCGCGTCGAGGCCATAGCTCCCCTCGTATGCGAAGCTTCCGTCGACGGCGAAGAGCGACGTGTCCCCGCTGTATTCGGTGATGTTCCCGTCCTCGAAGTCATCCATGAAGCTGAACGTCGTCGTCGCGCTCGCGTCGGATACCGAGCCGTTCCCGTAGTACGCGTACACGACCGCGCGCGAAGAGGTCGCCAGGGTCGGCACCTTGACCCACACGACCGCCTCGGTCGACGCAGTGTATGTCTCGATGAAATGATTGAGGAGCGTCGTACCGTCCGCGTCAGTGAAGCGGAGGTCGTCGAAGTCTGCCTGCATATCGCTGTCGTACGGTATTACGACCTTGACCGCAGGGTTGGTGTACGCGACCGCATCCTCGTTCGTCACGGTGATGCGCTTCCGCTTCCCCCAGCTTGCGTTGTACCACTCGGAGTTCGGCACACCCTCTCCGCCGTCGTCATTTCGCCACCGGTACGCCGACTGCTCGGTGAGGAGGCAGGCGCTGTCATCCCAGCGGATGGACCCGCAGGCATCTCCCCCGTCATTGTCGAAGACCTCACCATCGAAGTTGCCGGTGTGACCCGTGAAGGTCCAGGCATTCACCGTCGAGCCCACGAGATTCACGTTGTACCCGGTGATGGCCGTGGTTGTTGCGAACGAGGCGCCGGTGACCGTGAGACCCGCGTTGTAGTTCACCGTCGTCGAGGAGACGGTGATGAGCGACCCGCCGTTTACCGCCAAGGTGAAGTTACCCTCGGTGAGTGAAGTCACCGTCGTCTCGCCGGCGAGGTAGAGACCCACGACACCCATATTCGCGAAGCTGTAGTATTGGGCGTTGAGTGTTCCGCCGAGAATGCTCATGCCGTACGTACCGGAGCCCTGATTTGAAATGGTCGTATCGAAGCTTCCCGTACCGACGATGTTGAGCGTTCCGCCCGTGAGCGTCGTTGACGCGCCGGCGGCGAAGTACACAAATGCCTGCCGTGACGAACCGCCGAGCGCCGCACCATCGAAGTCGGTCGCGTAGCTCCAGTAGTCGGCGCCGCTTGCGCGGACGTAGTTGCCGAAGATGTAGAGACTGCCGGAGACACCTGCGTGATCCTGCGAGTAGAGGGACGATGCCGAGTCGGCCATCGTGATTGCTGCTGCGGTGCTGTCCCACAGGCGGAGCGCCGTCGAAGAACCGACAATGAGGTTCCCGTACGTATCGCCTCCTGCCGCCTTCGTGTTCACTGTATAGCTCGTGCCGGTGTTCACCACGACCGTCGAACCGGTCCACGTCGTCGCCGCTCCGCCCACCGTGTTCGTGAAGACGCCGCCGACGTAGAGACGGGTCGAGGAAGCGAGCGTGAAGCTCGTCGCCCCCGTGAGGGCGAAGCTGCCGGTCGTCGTCGCGTTCCCCGAGACAGTCCACCCGCCGCCCGCGCTCGCAAACGAGACGTTGTGGAAGGGCGAAGAGCCCGGATTGACCGTTTCCCCCGTGTCGGATGAGTTGAAGAGGATGGTGCCAGATGCGTTGTTGAAGGAACCTCCCGAGTTCACGAACGAGCCGGCTATGGACATCGTGCCCGTGGGAAGCAGGACCGACCCGGCTTCGATACGGAGGGAGCCAGAAAGTGCGAGCGCCGAATCGGTAAAGGTGTGTGCACCGGCACCCGCGAATGTCACGCCTCCCAGAGTAGAGCTCGACGCGGTCACGAGAGCACCCGAGCCCGACGTGAAGCGGAGGGTGCCGCTGTTGTGGGTAAAGACGCCGTCGTTCACGAAATCTCCGCCGATTGAGAAGGTGCCGGATACGCCTGTGAGTGTGCCGTTTACGATGGTGACATCCGCGGTCGCCGTTGCATTTGTCCCCTGGAGCGCGAAGCTCCCCGAGCCGTCTATGGTGAGGGCGGCGAAGTTAGAGCCGTTCGGCGCAATGGTTTCCGCGGCCGCCGAGTTGAAGAGCAGTGTCCCGCCATTTGCGTTAAAGGAGCCGGACGTAACCGAGAGGGACCCCGTCACCGTCGTCGTACCGGCAGGGAGCGTCACTGCACCCTGCATGATGGTGAGATCATTTCCGACAGAGAGTGCGGTGTTGGTCACCGTCCAGCTCCCCGAGCCGTTGAAGACGGCGTTGTAGAGGGCGATATCGTTCGTGTCAACCGTCCGTCCTGCACCCGTCGTCGTAAACGTGAACGTCGAGGTCTCACTATCGAGAGTTGCACCAGCCCCCATTATGAACGAGCCGCCCACGGTGTGAGACTCGGAGCCGGTTGCATCAAAGGTGGCGTTTGTGTAGAGCTCGAGGGTGCCGTCGTATGCCGCCCCGCCGCCTCCGCCGGTGACAGTCATGTTGCCGTTTGGCTCAAACTCCTTGCCGGTCCACACGATGAGCTTGCGGTCGGCGGGGAGCACGAGTGTGTCCGGCGCGCCGTCTACCGCAGTGAACGGGATGTCCGTGTCGTCCGAAGAATCCCAGAGTGACATGTCGGCGATGGAGAGCGGGTCGGTGCCCTCGTGCCGCACGATGACCCTGTTCTCATAGAGGTCGAGGCCGGAAATATTCGAGACGGGGTCTTCGGTTACCGTCGCCGCCTTTTCTGCCTCACCATCGATGTAGACGACAATGGAGTCGCCCGGACTGTAGAGAATGCCGCCGATTGAGTACGAGCCGTCGCCAGCACTGCAGGTCCCCGTGTAGCTCGTGAGTCCGGCGACGCGGATATGAATGTTTGAAGTTGCACCATCGCACGCACCCGAGACGCCGCTCCCCTCTCCGCTGTAGACGGTGCCCGATATGGTGATGTTCGCCGAGGAGTCGTCCCACACGATGTACCCGGGGTCGCCGTTCGGGTCGACATCGTACGCCTCGCCGTCGATGGTGCCGGTGTGGTTTGTGAAGCGCCATGAGCTTCCTGCAGTACCGGTCGCCGTCACGTTAAAGCCAGAGATGCCGGTCGTCGTCGAGAAGCTGTTTCCTGTAAACGTCTTCGCCGGATTCTGGGTGATGACCGTTCCGCCGACGGTGAGCGCAGTGCCCCCGTTTTGCGATACCTCGAAGCTTCCCCGCGAGAGCGTCACGACGTTTGGCGTCCCGCTGAAGGTAAGCCCTGCCGCGTCGGTATTGAACACTTCGTAGTACGACCACGTCGTCGAAGCCGTTCCCCCGATGCGGAGCGAGTACGTTCCCGAACCCTGATTCTGGATGGTCGTCGACGCACCTGAGTCGCCGAGTACCGAGAGGGCGCCCCCGGTGTACACTGCGCTTGCTCCGGATGCAAAATACACATCGACCTTGCGCTCAGATCCGCCGCTCAGGCTGGTGCCGTCAAAGTCGGTCGCGTAGCTCCAGTAGTCTGTCCCCGAAGTCTGCCGATAGCTACCGTATACGTAAAGGTCTCCATCGACGCCCGCATGATCTTGGGAGTAGAGAGCTCCGGTGCTGCTGGTTTCTACTGTCGCGGCGGAGCTATTCCAGGTATGAATGAGCGTATTTGCTCCGATTGTGAGTCTTTCATACGTGTCGCCTACCGACGATGAGTTGACTTCGTAATCACCCCCGCCGTAGAGGTGGAGGGTCGAACCGGTCCACGTCGTCGCCGCTCCGCCGAGAGCATTTGTGAAGGTGCCGCCTACCGCGAGCGTCTGTCCGGACGCAACGGCAAAGCTCGTCGCGGAGGTGAGCGTAAATGCACCGGTCGTCGTCGCCGGCTCCGTGATGGTGAAGTCTCCCGCACCGTTTACGATGACGTTCGCGAATGACGATCCTCCGGCAGCAATCGTCTTCGTTCCGCCGCTGTCGAACGTGACAGCACCGCCGGAGCCCGTGAAGATACCATTGTTGTCCCAGCTTCCGGCAACGGTGAAGGAGGCACTCGCGCTCCCGACGAGCGTGCCGGTCGCATCAATCGTGACGTTCCCGTTCACATCGAGAGCGGGGTCCACCGTATCGAAGGTGAGCGTCGTTGTCGTTGCCCCACCCACCGTGAGATTGTTCGAGACGATGGTGCCGAGGCCGGTACCTGTGAATGTCGGTGAACCGCCCGATGCCTTCACGTCGAGGTTGTAGTAGGTCGTCCCGATGATGTTCGAACCGCCCGTACCGCTGTACCGGACCGTGCTCGTGTCCTCGAGGAAGGTGCCCTGTTCGACGAAGACGTTCCCCGTTCCCGCGAGGTTCCAGAGAGACGCGCCGGCGTCAAGGTAGTGTCCTGTCGCGATAGTGAGCTTGCCGAGGATGGTGGTCGTCGCCGTGCCCGCAGGCGTCGTTGTGCCGACCGTACTCCCGTTTCCGAGAACGAGATTTGCGAAGGTCCACGGCACCGTGCCGCCGAGCGTATTTGTACCGTGGATGGTCGTCGTACCGGCTCCCAAGGAGAGGGTGCCGTTCCCCGAGATTGAGCCGCCGACGACGGCAATGTCCGCCGTTCCGGACACCGTGCCGGTCGAGACGTCAATGTCGGTAAGTGACCGAATGTCGCCGTTTATGTTCCAGCCGCCGCCCGCCCCATTAAACTCGAGGTTGTAGAAGGTAATCTCCTGGGAGGCCGTCGTCGTGATGGTCTTCCCCGTCGTCGTCGCATTCATACGGACCGTCGTCGAGGCCGGCGAGAATACCGAACCCTGATCCATCGTGAAACTGCCGGCAATCGCGTACGTCGAGGTGCCTGCTCCGGTTAGGGTCGCGCTGTCGTCGATGTGGAGCGACCCATCGAAGGTGGTCGATGAGGCATTACCCCCTATGGTGATGTTCCCGCCCGGCGCAAACACGCTCGAGGATGCAATGTGGAGCTCGGTATTCGCCATGACGGTGAGCGTCCCGGTTGCCGCCGTGTAGGAGATGTCCGTGTCGTCATCGTAGTCGTACGCCGCCATCTTGAGGATGGTCATCGGCTCGACATCCTCGTGGCGGGTGACGACGCGGTTCTCAAAGATGTCGAGGTCGGTTATATCAGCGGTCGGCGTACGCGTCACGACCGTACCGCGCGCACCGCCGTTCGTATTGAGGTACACGGTGACAACCGGGTCGCCGACAACGACGACGCCAGGGATGCTGTAGGAGCCGTCCGCCGATGCACAGCTTCCCGTGTACGCGCTTCCCCCCTGTACGACGATGCGGATATTTTGCGTCACGTCGTTACAGGTCGGCGAACCCATCGGCGTCGTCTCGTCAGATTCGTAAACTGTGCCGGAGATAGTGATGACGAGCGAGCTGTCGTCCCAGCGGATGGAGCCGGGGTCGCCGGTGTCGTTGTCGAACGCCTCACCCTGTATGTTCCCCGTCGTCTGCCGGAACCACCAGTACGATGCGGGTGCGCCATCCGCCTGAGTGACGTTCGATGCGCTTATTGCCGTCGTCGTCGAGAAATCGACACGGTAAATCTGGAACCCGGGGTTTGCATTTACGGTCGTTGACGAAACGGCGAGGCCGGTTCCGCCGTTTACCCCCGGCGTCACCGCGCCGTCGGAGAGCGACGTCACCCGTCCCGTCCCGGCGAATGTCACACCCGAGAGCCCGAGGTTATCAAAATCGTAGTACGAGAGAGTCGAGGTCGAGGATGAAGCAAAGACGGTGTAGGTCCCTGCCCCTTGATTTGCCACCGTCGTCGTCCCGCCCGTGCCGCCGAGAACCTCGAAGTATGCGCCCCGAAGCGATGCGCTCGCGCCGTCTGCAAAGCGGACGCTCACCGGGCGCGACGAGCCGCCGAGCGCCGTGCCGTCGAAGTCGGTCGCGTAGCTCCAATACTCAGACCCGCTCGTACGCTCGTACGCGCCGAAGATGGCGAGCTCGCCGTCTACCCCGCCGTGGTCCTGCGAGTACAAGGACCCGGTCGGGTCGACATCGTACACGGTCGAGCTCGAGTTCCACATCTTGATGTCGGTATTCGTACCGATGCGGAGTGTGCCGTAGAGGTCACCCGTATTCGTTTTTGCATTGAGCGTATAGCTTCCCGCGGTGAGCGCGAGCGTTGAGCCGGTCCACGTCGTCCCCGACCCGCCGACCGAGTTTACGAACGTCCCGCCGACCGAAAGCGTCTGCCCCGACGCGAGCGTGAAGGATGAGAGCGCGGTGAGCGTCACATTTCCCGTCGTCGTCGCCGGCGCGGTAATGGTCCATCCGCCCGTCGCGCTGTTAAACGTCATGTTGTTGAGCGGGGAGTTCCCGAGGTTCACCGTCTCTCCGGTATCCGCGGAGTTGAAGAGCACCGTCCCGCTGTTATGGGTGACCGTCCCGCTGTTTCCAAACGAACCGCCTATGGTGAGCGTCCCGGAGGGGAGCGTCACGGTACCCGAGAGGACGGTGAGGTTGCCGAGCGTAGTAACCGATGCGTCGGTGAAGGACCAGGAGCCAGAACCGGCAAACGTGAGGTTGTTGAACGACGCATTTGTATCGATGAGCTCGGCGGCGGATGCTGTGAACCGCACCGTGCCGCTGTTGTGAGCAAAGGTACCGCCGGTGTTGTAGAAGCTCCCGCCGACCGAAAGCGTACCCGCAGGGAATGTGACCGTCCCCTGCGTCAGCGTGAGGTCATTGGTCGTCGTCGCCGACGTGTCGAGGAAGGACCAGGAGCCGGTGCCGGTGAATCGGAGGTTGTAGAAGTTGTTCGTAAAGGGCGTGCCGGATGCCGCGATGGTCTTCGTGCCGGCACCGGTGAAGTAGACGAGCGCGTTGTTGTGGGCGAAGGCGCCCCCGACCGAGGAGAATGAACCCGAGACGGTTGTCGTGCCGGTCGGCATCGTGACGGTGCCGGTTGATACGGTGAAGTTATTTGTCACCGAGAGATCCGCTTCGGTGAACGACCACGCGCCGCCCGCGCCGGCAAACGTGAGGTTGTAGAAGGCATCGCCGCCCGCGGTGATGGTGCGGTTTGTCGTCGTCGCAATGAATGCGACCGTTCCCGTCCGGGGAACAAACGTTCCCTGATTATTCCAGTTTCCGTAGACCGATGCTGTGTGCCCCGAAACTGATGCGTCAAACGTATCGTTTGCCCCCACCGTCATCGACTGCATGAGAACGTTGCTTCCCAGAAGGAGCGTCTTCGAAGTGCCGTCGACGACGACGTCGCCGATGTTCTGCTTCACTGCATTGCTGTCGGTCCACGTGCCGGGGTTGATGCCGTCAAATGTCGTCGTCCCCATACCAGTCCAGAAGCCGTTCGCTCCAGTCGTGAGGTTGCCGGCGACGACGATTGCCCGCGCGCCGCGGGCGAGGGTGCCGTAGGTGACTGCGAGGTTGCCGTCGAGGTCGAGATCGGTCACGAGGGTCCACATCGCCGTTCCGCTCCCCTCCCCGAACGTGACGTTGTTGAACGCAGGCGTCGGCGCGCCGGTCGAGTCTATGGTCTCCCCAGTCGATGTTGCCGTGAAGATTGCTGTGGAGCCGGTCATAGTCGACGTCGCGTTGTTGTCCCACGAGCCGGAGACCCTGACGGTGTTTGCACCCGCGGTGAACGTGCCGTCGTTCCGGAAATCGTGCGTCGCGACATCGGCGCCGGTCCCCGGCGCGTAGGTATTCCTCGTGCGGACAACGATGCCGGCATCTTCGCATCCTGCATCCGCGCACATATCGAGGTCATTCCCGGCATTCACATCGAAGAAGAGGTCTTCATCCTGCGTGAAGTCATACACGCCGAGGTCTGCGTTTGAAACGGTTGCGAGGTCGTCTGACCCAACGGTCACGTGACGTTTCTGGAGGCGAAGTCCCGACATATCGGGAACGCCGTCGTAGACGGTGACCGCAACCGCCTCATCGGCATCCGCCGCGCCGCTCACGAAGACGGTGACGACGTCGCCCTCGAAGAAGGTGACGTTCGAAATTGACCACGTGCCGTTGGCCTGAATCGTTCCCGTCTTTCCGTTCTGGAGGACGCCGTTCACCGCCACCGCGACGGTGCCTGCGGTTGTCGACGAGACCCCATCGTACTCGTAGGCGGTGCCGGAGATGGTAAAACCCGGCGACCACTTGATGGTCCAGTCCGAAAGCGACGGACAGTCAACGCCCGAGCACGTGAAGTTCCCGACCGGTCGGATTTCGTTGTAGAGGTCGGTATCGAGGAACTTAAGGTCGACCGGCCCGGTGCCAAAACCGGCGGCGTTCCCGGAGAGTGCAGTGTCGGGGATGAGCGTCCAGACGCCTCCGCCGGTAAGGTACTCGAGCTGGTAGAGCGCGCTCGATGCTCCCGGCTCCGTGTCGTTCCAGGAGAACGACCCCCA
>CAYRER010000007.1:19322-24019 GCA_964423385.1 uncultured Candidatus Saccharibacteria bacterium
GCGTTCGTCGCCTCGGCGTCGCTCGCGTACCCGGCGATTGCTGTACGGAGGTTCGGCGTGCCGGCGGCAGTGCCGTTTGTCGTCAGGGTGTCAATCTCGTCGACGGTCGGCGGGTCGGTCGGGTCAAGTACGTCGACTTCGAAGTCGCGCGCGACGTGGGTCGCGGATGGGTTTGTAATGCCGACAAAGTTGTACGTCGTCACCGTTGCCGGCGTGAGCCGCACCTCGTCGGAGGTTGAGGCGATGAGGGAGACGAGTGTGTCGGTCTCGAACTGCTCCTCGGTCGTCTGGAACCACGTCGAGGTCGTCGCGGTCGAGGCGACGGTGAAGCTCCATGGATTGGACCAGAAGGAGTAGCTGTTCGAACCGTACGGGTCCTTCGCACGGACGCGCCACCAGTACGTCACGTTGTCGGTGAGCGGTGTCTGCACCGTGTACTGAATAGTGTCGCCCGAATCGAATGGGTTCGTATCGAGTCCATCGGTCACATTCACAAACCCCGGCGAAGTCGAAGAGTTCACCGTCGTCGAGCTCGTCGTGAACGTGTTGTCGGTCGAGTACGAGAACTGGTACTCGAGCGGGTCGCCCTCCGGGTCGGTCGTGTAGAACGTGAAGACGGGCGTCGTCGTACCGGTCTTCTCGTTGTCGAAGAGGAGGAGGTGGGTCACGACGGCGACGCGCTCGCCCCAGGTCACCGTCCAGTCGGAGAGGGTCGGCGCTCCGCCGGCGTCCGTGAAGTTTGCGCGGATGCGGATTTCATTGTACGTCTCGGTGTCGAGATCGATGAGATCGACGGGTGAGGTGTCGAATCCAGCGCTGTTGCCGGTAAGTGCGGTATCGGGGATGAGTTCCCACGCAGAGCCGGTGTAGTACTCAATGCGGTACTTGATGTCGCCGGCCGTCTCGTTGTCCGTCCACGAGAACTCGCCCCACGCGTTCCCCGTCCGTACGTCATCGAAGTCAATGGCGCTCGATGTTGTCGTACCGGTCGAGGAGCCGGTTATGAGCGTCACGAGATTCGACCCGGTTGCATCGGTACCTTCGAGTGTGTCGGTATCAAACTGCGCCTCGGTCGTCTGGAACCAGGTCGTGATGGTGACCGAGGTATCGACGGTGAAGCTCTGTGCCGTCGACCACTCGCCGTACGTGTTTGAGCCGGTTGTGTCGACCGTACGGACCCGCCACCAGTACGTGATTCCATTCGAGAGCGGCGCTGAGGGCGTGTAGCGGATGCGCTCCTCGTTGTTGAACGGCGACTTGTCGGACGGAATCTGGATGTTCTCAAAGTCGGTGAGGTTCACCGTCGAGTCGGTGTCGATGACTGTTGAGCTGAAGTCGGCGTTGTTGTCGACCTGAATCTGGTAGTCGAGGAGGTCTCCCTCGGGGTCTGCACCGATAAACTCGAACCACGGCGTCGTCGATGCGAGCTTCTCGTTGTCAAAGGGCTCGTCGGCAGTGATGATAACCGCCGACTGGTTCGTGACGAGCTGGGGGTACTGACTGTACGTGCCGAGAAGCGAGCCGTCTCCGGTCACCATCCGGAAGCAGTAGGAGGTTCCGGCTGATGCACGGTTCTCAATGACCCAGTCCCACTCGCCCTGATCGCCAACCGCGATGGCGTTCGGGATGGTTGCGCTCACGTTCTCCTCCTCATACGTCTCAAATTCGTCGGTCGAGGAGAGCGTACTCGAGGAGAGCGTCGCACCGTCAGCAACCCCCGCGTTGTTGTATCCGCGCCAGAGCGCCGTCGTGCTCCCCATGGGTCCCACATCCGTCCACGAGAGTCCCGGCTCGCACGTGGCACCCTCAGCGTACTGAAGCTTGAAGGAGTTTGCGGTTGCCGGTGTCGAGCTCACCGTCACTCCCATGCGGAGGCGGAGCACATCGCCGGTTTTCGTCGGGTACTCCGAGACAATCGGCTCGTTCTCCCCGAGCTCGTTTGAGGTCGTGCCGACCGGCCAGCTGTCGGTCGGCGTGAGGCCGTTTGTATTCCCGAACCAGCGGTACGCGACCTGATTGAAGACCGGTTTCTTCTCCCACGTCACCACCCAATCGTCGAGGGACGGAGACGTCGAGGTTGAGCCCTCCGAGAGCGTCATCTGGAGGCAGATGCGGTTGTACGTCGTCGTCGAAATCGACGAAATGTCGAGCGGGCTCGACGTTGCGGAAAACCCGCCTGAGTTCCCGGGGATTGCGCCGTCAGGAACTATGGTGTCGCATGTCCCGCCGTTCGAGTAGTAGACCTTAAGGCGTGAACTCTGTTCGGACGTCTCCGTCGTGCTCCACCTGATCTCACCCCAGTCGTTCTGGTTCCCCACCCAATTGAAGTCGACCTCCTTCGACATGATCGTCCCTTCGGCTGGGTACGGCGCAATCGACGCAGCGACCATGAGGAGCCGGTTGCCCGAGGCCGACCACGTCGCGGTCGGGAGCTCGGTGCCGTCCGCGGTGACGGCCTTGTACGCGCTCGCGTTCACGAACCCGGTTCCGCCACTATTCTGTTCCGTCCCCTCCGTGTAGCCGGTATAGGGCGTGTGCGTGAGGCCGTCCTCCGTCTCGGTGACGTAGAACATCATGTCACCTGCCATGACCGTCGTTGAGGCAGATGGCGTGATGGTGGTGCCCGAAGTGAGCGCGTTTGCACTCCAGCTCCTAATAGGGCTCGTCTGATTTACGTTCTCAAAGACCGCAGACATGTACTGGGTGCCGTTGTTCGGCGTCCCCGGCGTCCACGACGGCGTGATGGTGGTGCCGACAGCGTTCGTAATCCCATCCTCATCAAGGTATCCGACCCACATGCCGTTCGCAAACCCGGTACCGATCTGCTGGTCGGTAATTTCGGTCATGGTCTGTCCACCGTACGTCACCGTATTCACGTTGACGTCGGTACCCGAGTCCTCCGAGACGATAGCGACGATGAGGAGACGGTTCGAGCCCGACGAAATCGTCTTCGTGTTCCCGGTCGACCACGCGTCGAGGAGAGAAACTTCTGTGGCAAGATTGTCGATAACGATGCTCTCGCCCGAGACCACGGCGTTCGTCGATGCAGTCGTCGAGGAGAACTGCGCTCCGGTCGTCTCGAACCACTCGGGGACCGTGATGTCGCTCCCCACGGTAATGCTCCTCTCTTCCGAATACTGCCCCCAGGTGTTCGTGTTGAGGGGGTCGCGTGCCCGGACACGCCACCAGTACGTCGTGCCGACGGAGAGCGGCTCCTGGATGCGGTACGTCGTCGTCGCGCCTGTGGGGAAGGTTGACGACGCCCAGCCGGCATCTAGGGGGTAGTTTATCGAATACGTCGTCGTTGCCGGTGAACCGAAATTCGGATCATCGTCAATTGAGAACTCAAATTCAGCTGCGTCGCCGTCAGCGTCAGTCACTACAAACTCGCCGAAGGTCGGCTGGGTCGTCGTTGCGCGCATCGAGCGAAACGCTGGCGTCTCGAGGAGCGTGACCGACGGCGAGTAGCCGAGAGAGATGGTCGAGGTGTCGGAAATTGAAACTACCGTTGCGGGCGACGTCGAGCCGGTACCGGTAATGACTTGGGTCGACGGGTTGGTAATCTGGAGCTCAACCGTATGCCCCACCGTCGCGCTCGCGTCGACGTTGAGCACCGGATAGAGACACAGCGTCGATGTCGTCGCGACGGTGACGCTCCCGGTGAACGTCGAGGTGCCGTTTGCCGAGCTGAATGCCGTCGAAGTCGCGCCGTACTGCGCCTCGTTTCCGCCGTACGATTCGCTCGCACAATCGTAGGGGTTTGAGGTATCGAACTCGTAGTAGAGCCGGATATTGCTCAGGTCCGCCGATGCGTCGGTTGTGCCCGCCTCGGAGATGGTAATGCTCGTCACCGACGTCGTGCCGTTGTCGGTCGCGACGGTGAATGCGCCGCCGACATAGTTATTTGCGGTGTTTATCTTGAGCTGAGGCACCTGGTTTCCGCGCGTGCCGACCGTGTTCGTCTGCGGTGCGAGCCGGAAGACGCCGAGGACGCTGTTCCGCTGTTCCGTACTGCCACCACCGGTCACCGTGAGCGTCGCACCCTGCGAATTGGCGATGTTGATATCCGCGTATGCGAGTCCGAGCGAGCCGTCATTGCCGGTCGCCCACTCGGTCCACGAGTCCTGTGTGTACGTATTTGCTGAATCCGACGTCCAGCTTGCGGAATTCGGGTTGTTGAAGTCATTGTCACCGAAGCCGACTCCGGCAAGCGCCCATGCATACGGCACCGAGTTTGCCGTTGCGCCGGTGTATGCGGTCCGGGAGTTCGAGCCGGTCTGGTCGTTCGTCGCGGTGACGTCGACGGGATTGGCTGTGTCGAGCCCGGCAACTTCAAAGAGCGCGATGACGCCTGTTTGATTCCCGCCCGTCTTCGTGATGGAGTACGTCGTCGATGCCGAATTTGCGTGCGCCCACCACATGCCGATGTCAATCTCAACAGCAGCATTTGAGAGTGCAACCTGGGTGAGGTAGGACGCGGGTGCGTTGAAGGCTGATGCACCGTCCGTAGTCATCGCAACCATGACGATGATGTTCCCAGAAGTCGGCGCAGATCCAAAGGTGGCTGAGTATGACGTTGCGCTCGCAGGCGTACCGACAACCGACTGCACGATTGTTGCGCGTGACGGGGCGTCAGAGGCAATCTGCCACTCGCGAATTTCCGCGAAGCTGCCGACGGTGAGCGGACCGAGAAGGTA